>CALEKX010000135.1 GCA_937904525.1 uncultured Phycisphaerales bacterium | reverse complement strand
CAGTTGCCAGTTGCCAGTTGCCAGTTGCCAGCAAAACACGAGGGACATCGAGCATCGGACAACCGGCGAGCGACAAGTGACCAATGACAGATGACAGATAGCAAATGACGGCTTTAGCGACCAACCCGATCTTCGCACGCGTGCATGAGCACCGCGGGATGATATTCCCGGTGGGGTTCATTGCGCTGCTGATCGTGTTGCTGGCGCCGCTGCCGACAGAGATGCTGGACCTGCTGCTGGTGACGAACATCACGCTGTCGGTCATCGTGCTGGTGACGACGATCTACGTGAAATCGCCGCTGGAGTTTACGGTCTTTCCGTCGCTGCTGCTGGCGGTGACGCTGTTCCGGCTGGTGCTGAACGTCGCGACGACGCGTCTGATCCTGACGGCTGGTGACGCGGCGACGGCGGAGCAGGCCAAGTACGCAGCCGGCGAGGTCGTCTTCACGTTCAGCGACTTTGTCGCGGGCGGTTCGCTGGCGGTCGGGCTGATCATCTTCCTCATCATCTTCCTGATCCAGTTCATCGTGATCACCAAGGGTTCGGGCCGCATCAGCGAGGTGGCGGCACGCTTCACCCTCGATGCCATGCCCGGCAAGCAGATGGCGATCGATGCCGATCTCAATGCCGGCATCATCGACGAGGCCGAGGCGCGCCGTCGCCGCGAAGACATCGCCCGCGAAGCCGACTTCTACGGCGCCATGGACGGTGCCAGCAAGTTCGTCCGCGGCGACGCGATCGCGGGCATCGTGATCACGTTCGTGAACATCATCGGCGGGTTGTACGTTGGCATGGTCGAGAAGGGGTGGGGCGTGATGGAGTGCTTGCGCACCTACACGCAGCTCACCATCGGCGACGGCCTGGTCAGCAGCGTGCCGGCGTTCATCACGTCGCTGGCTGCGGGCCTGATCGTGACGCGCACCAGCAGCAAGAACGACCTGGGCAACGAAATCCTCGAGCAGGTGCTGGGCAATGCGCGGGCGCTGGTCATCGCCGCGGGCTTCCTGATGCTGCTGAGCTTTACGGGCCTGCCGCGCGTGCCGCTGTGGCTGATGGGCATTGCCTGCAGCGGGATCGCGTATCTCATCATCTCCGGCGACAAGAAGAAGGAGGCTCAGGCCGCCAAGGCCAAGGTCAGCGAAGCCGCCGCCAAGGAGCCGGAGAAGGTCGAGAAGCTGCTCGACGTCGACACGATGGAGCTGGAGGTCGGCTACGGCCTGGTGCGGTTGGTCGATGCCAGCAAGGGCGGCGATCTGCTGGAGCGCATCAGCCTGATCCGCCGGCAGATCGCGGTCGACCTGGGCATCATCGTTCCGCCGATCCGCATCCGCGACAACATGCAGCTCGGCGCCAACGACTATGTCGTGAAGATCAAGGGCCAGCGGGTCGGCAGGGGTGTGGCGTATCCCGAGCAGTACCTGGCGATGGACAACGGCGCCACGTCCGGCCCGATCCCCGGCGGCACGCTCACCACCGAGCCGGCATTCGGCTTGCCGGCGTACTGGATCACCGAGTCCGAACGCCAACAGGCGGAGCTGCTCAACTACACCGTCGTCGAGGCGACCAGCGTGCTGGCGACGCATCTGACGGAGATCATCAAGAGCTACGCGCACGAGCTACTGACGCGGCAGGAGATGCGCAATCTGATCGACAACCTCAAGCAGCGCGTGCCGGCGCTGATCGAGGAAGTGATCCCGACGCAGATCAAGCCGGGCGAGCTGCAGCAGGTCTGCAAGAACCTCCTGCGCGAGCGCGTGCCGATCCGCGACCTGGAGACGATCATCGAAACGCTGGGCGACTTCGCGTCGCGCACGAAGGATCTGGATGTGCTGACCGAGTACGTCCGCAACGCACTTGCACGCACCATCTGCAAGCAGTATGTGGACGACAACGATCGGCTGTGGTGCCTGACGCTCGATCCGGCGCTGGAAGACCTGATCAACAGCCACATCGAGCGCACGGAGCGCGGCGCGACCAACACGATGCCGCCGCAAACGGTGCAGCAGGTTGTTCAGCGGATCGCCGAGAAGGCGCAGGAAATGACACAAAGCGGCCGCAATGCGGTCATACTCTGTTCGCCGCAGATCCGATCGGCTTTGCGGCGCATGATCGAAACTTCGATGCCGCACGTCGCGGTACTGGCCTACAACGAGGTCGTCCCCGACGTGGGCGTCGAGGCAGTGGCAATGGTTGGGATGAATGGATGATGGGAGCATGCTCCCTGATTTGGGATTTTAGATTTTGGATTTTGGATTGGGTTTGCAGGGCGAGTGGCCGCTGTGCAAGTCCAAAATCCGCGATCCAAAATCCGAAATGAACGCTATGAACCTCAAGACGTTTCGAGCCGCGACGATGGCCGATGCGCTGCAGCAGGTGAAGACGGCGATGGGCAGCGACGCCGTTATCCTGCACACGCGCACGTTTCAGCGTCGTCACTGGCTGGGATTGCGGCGACGGGAGGTCGTCGAGATTACCGCCGGCTCGGGGCTGAACATCGGCCGCCGGCGGGTGCAGCCGACACAGCGCGTCGCCGCGCCGCCGACGGAGCAGCCTGTCGCCCGGCAGGGCTCCAACTACATCGAGGCCAGCCGTCGCCTCATGCAGACGCCGGCTGTCGGCAATGTGCTGATCCGCGAGCTGTCGCAGGAGATGTCGCAGCTCAAATCGCTGGTGCAGGAGATGGTCAACACCTCGCGGCGCCGCGAGTGCCCGGACGTGCCCGAGGAGCTGTTCGACTACTACCGCCAGCTCATCGAGAACGAAGTCGCCGAGGAGCTGGCGTCGGAGATCCTGCAGAAGCTGCATCGCGAGATCCGCCCGGAGCTGCTGGCGTCCGAAGCGCTCGTGCGGGAGAAGATTGCCGAGCAGATCGAAAAATACCTGCCGATCGCCGGCCCGATCGTGCGGACGCGCCTGGAGGGCCCGCACATCGTGGCGCTGGTCGGCCCGACCGGCGTGGGCAAGACCACGACGATCGCCAAGCTCGCAGCCAATCTCAAGCTCCGCGAGAAGCGGCGCGTCGGGCTGATCACGATCGACACCTACCGCATCGCGGCGATCGATCAGCTCAAGAAATACGCCGACATCATCGGCTCGCCGCTGCGGGTCGTGAACACGCCCGAAGACCTTCGCCAGGCCGTTGCGACGCTGCAGGATTATGAGTACATCCTTATCGACACGGCCGGGCGCAGCCCGAACGACACGCTGAAGATCAACGAACTGCGTGCGTTCCTGAACGCCGCCAACCCTGACGAGGTGCACCTGGTGCTGTCGAGCACCGCGAGCCAGCCTTGCGTGGAACTGGCGGTCAGCCGCTTTGGAGACGTTGGTGTGGACAAGATCATCTTCACCAAGCTGGACGAAGCCGCGCATGTCGGCGTCGTCCTGAACGTCGTGCGAAAACTGAACAAGGGATTGTCGTACGTCACCACCGGCCAGGACGTGCCCGACGATATCGAGGTGGGCCGTGGGCGCCGGCTGGCGCAGCTGATCCTGGGGAGCCAATCATGACCGTCATTGATCAGGCGACAAGTCTCCGCAGTCTCGCTGCCGCCCGCCCGCGTGCCAGTGTCATCGCGATCACCAGCGGCAAGGGGGGCGTCGGCAAGAGCAATATCGCCGTGAATCTCGCCATTCGCCTGGCGGCTGCCAACAAGCGCGTCGTCCTGCTCGACGCGGATCTTGGCTTGGCCAATGCGGATGTGCTGTGCAACGTCGATCTGCCGTACAACCTGGCGCATGTTATCGCCCGCAAGAAGGAGATGAGCGAGGTGATGTGCAACGCCCCGGGCGGATTTCGGATGATCGGCGGCGCGTCGGGCCTGGCGCGCATGGCCGACCTGACGGACTACGACCGCCAGCGCGTGATTGACGCGCTGACCGAGCTCGAAGCGTCGGCTGACATCATCCTGATCGACACCGGCGCGGGCATTAACCCGACGGTGCTGCAGTTCACGCGACATGCCGACCATGTGCTGGTCGTGACGACGCCCGAGCCGACGTCGATCACCGATGCCTACGCCGCGATCAAGGTCGTCACGCGCGACGGCGGCGACCGGCGGGTCAGCCTGCTGGTCAACCAGGTCGGCTCGTCGCAGGAAGCGCGAGCCGTGTACGAACGGATCGCCCGCGTCGCCCGTAATTTCCTGGGCGTGACGGTGCTGGATGCCGGCCACTGCGTCAGCGACGAGCATGTGCCGCTGGCGGTGCGGCGGCGGACGCCGTTCGTCCTCGGGTCGCCGCGATGCCCGGCCAGCCAGTGCGTCGCGCAACTGGCGATGCGCCTCGAGCGGGGCGTCATCAACGCCCACGACCACAACGGCGGCTTTTTCAACCGGATGAGCCGGTGGTTTCGGAGGTAGGTGAGTGGCGATGCTGGCCCGTCGGATAGCCTGTGTGTGTGCCCTGGTGGCGTTCGCGCTGGCGCTGGTTATCGGGTTGCAGACTGGCAACAGCTTCGCTACCACTGTGCTCCGGGCGCTGGGCGCCCTGGCTGGCACTTTTGTGCTGGGATGGATCATTGGACTGATGATGGAACGCGTCGTGGATGAGAATCTCGCGGCGCAGGAAGAAAAATTAAAGGAATTACCGGCGGAATCGACCGCGAATGACCGATAAACCCTAGTGGCATTTCAGACTCTACGGCTTGGAGTACGTCACAAGGACGTGACAGGACCAAGACCGACAGGACGCGAAATCCGCCCAACCAAGGACCGGGAGGACGTATGAAATCACCCGCGCCCGCAGCAGGACGTGACACGCGAGACATCCAGCAGATCTGGATTGAGTTCAAGAAGACCAAGAGCGAGGAACTCCGCAATATCCTGATGGAGAACTATCTTCACCTGGTCCGCTACAACGCCGAGCGTGTCCACATGAAGCTGCCGGACGAGGTTGAGCTGGACGACCTGATGTCAGCCGGCATCTTCGGCCTGATGGATGCCATCAATGCGTTTGACCTCGACCGGGGGGTGAAGTTCGAAACCTACTGCGCGCCGCGCATCCGCGGGGCGATCCTCGACGAGCTGCGATCGATGGACTGGGTTCCGCGCCTGGTGCGAAGCCGCGCCCACAAGCTCGACGGCGCCACCAAGGAGCTGGAAGTCGAGCTCGGCCGCGCCCCGACCAACGAGGAAATCGCCAAGCGGCTGAAGATCTCCATGGCCGAGTTCGAAAAGATGGCCAAGGACGCCTCAGCCGTCGGCGTGGTGTCGCTGTCCCGCAAGTGGTTCGAGACCGACTCCAACAAGGACGTCCGCGAGATCGACGTCCTCGAAGACAAGCGCGGCGCCGACCCCGTGCGCGAAATCCAGCGCAGGGACCTGAAAGAGCTCATCACCAAGGGCCTCAGCCGCGCCGAACGGCTGATCATCATCCTCTACTACTTCGAGGAGATGACCATGAAGGAAATCGGCGCGACGCTGGACCTGTCGGAGTCCCGCGTCAGCCAGATGCACTCCAGCATCCTCGCGCGCCTCAAGGCCCAGATGGCCAATCGCAAAAAAGAACTGCAACAGGCGGCGTCTGTCTGAATGACAGTCTGCATATGAGCCGCTTGCGACGGCATCACGAACATCGCCTTCGTGGGTGTTGTCACGTCGAGCATCACTGGTAACCGCGGGCTATGCGGTCATGACGCCCGGGATTGGGATCCCGGGCGTCTTTGTTTTGTTCGAGAGACGGAGAGATGGAGAGACGGAGAGACGAAGGGGGGAGCGACGAAGCGACGAAGCGACGGAGGGGTAGCGTCCTACTGCCAACTACCCACTGGCAACTGGCGACTGACAGCTCACCGCTGATACTGCTGCTTCAACTGCTCCAGCGTCGTGCCGGCGGGGACGTGGGCTTCTTCCATCAGCAGCACGGGGATGCCGTCGCGGATCGGATACCGCAGACCGCCTTCCTCCGCGACCAGGAACTCGCCCTCCTGCCGCAGGCGGCTCAGCGTCAGCGGACAGCGGAGAATCTCCAGCAGATCCGGATCGATCGTCAGGTTACGGGCGGACGGGGCGGGAATCTGATTCATGGTCTGTTCACTTTCAGCGACTGCTCAAGGCAATATAGAGCATCCGCCAGCAGCATCCAAGCCACATAGCTGACCGATCCGCCATGCTGGGCCATGGCTGCATGAAGTAAAGCGTCAGCCAGGGGAATCGTGTCGATGTGCCCAGCGAACGCATGGACCGCCCACGGCTCGGTTGTCGCGTGGTCTGGCTGGGTTTCGCGCAGATGAAACTCAGCCGCCCGCGCCACCGCCTGCGTCGCCGGCGATGCGTCCGTCATCGACGCAAACGTCGCGACGGCATGCAGGAGAATCAGCTCGTGATACCAGTGCGGCTCGGGGTTGTCCGAGGCCGTCGCCAGCAGGAACTCGCCCGTCGGCTGCTGGCGCGAGATCAGATCGAGCAGAAAGGCGTCAGCCCTGTCGCGATGCTGGCCGGCGGCAAAGGCCGTCAGGGCGCACCAGGCTAGGCGGGCGATGCGCGCACCGTCCGCCGCCGGGAGATCGCCCTCAGGAAGACGGGCCTCGATGAACTCATCGATCAGCCCCGCCAGGGGCGCATCGGAGCCGACGCGCGCCGCGTGATAGGCCATGAGGGGTTCGTAAACCCCGCGGCTTTCCCGCGGCGGCTGAGCCGGCGGCGCGTTGGCTGTCACCTGCCGCAGCAGATGGATGTAACGGTCGAGCGTGTCGCGGTCGACGGGCGTCATGGCTGGCAAGGGTACGGCGGTTTGCAGCGGGTGCAATGGCGGGGAGCGACGGAGCGACGAAGGGAAGGCTAGACACGAAGAGACGGAGAGGCATCCGCCCGGGGAGGGGCATGACCGCAGCACGCGAGGGGCGAAGCGGCAAAAGGTCGCCGGCCGAGCGGGTGAGCACGCCCGGGAGGCTACTGATGTCGTTGTGTCAGGTTATTGCCGAATCGCTCTCCTGGTAGACCACCCCTGAGGTCAATCTCCCGCGCTCTCAGCGGCCCTATAGGAGCCGACCGAATTTTTCTGGTGTTACATTCTGTTGCATTCTGTTGCATCGGCCTCAGCCATTGGCGCATAGGAAACCGATCAGCTCCGATCGGGCCACACCCAACCATATACCTCACAAAAGCCAAAAATCAAGTGGAATCTTAGGAGTTTTTACGGGTCCCCGTGCCTCCCTCGCGCTCTGTGCATCGCTGCGGTGAACCTTTCAGACAGTCACCGGAAATGGATCGTGAAGGGGAACACATCCGGGCGGGGGTTGCCGTTGGCGTCTTTCGGGGGTTCGAACCACCACTCGTAGATCGCCACCAGCACCGGCTGATCGATGTTCACGCTGCCGCTGGACTTGGTGATCTCAGCCGAGCGGACATTGCCATGCTCGTCGATGCGGATGCGCAGCTCGACGCTGGGGTATTGCAGCGCCGGCAAATCCCACCGGCCCGCCAGGCGGATGTGCGGGCGGACGGCTTTGATCTTCCTTCCGAAGCGGACATCGACCTGGCCGGCTCGGAAGATGACGCTGTTTTCCTGCGTGAACGGGTCGGAATCCGACTCAGCCATCGGCAGGGGATCGCCGCTGGCGACGGCAGCCGCGGCTGGGCTGGGCGAAGCCGTGGGCGGCGCGGGGGTGGACGCGTCAGCCGACGCGCTCTCGACCGGGATCGGCTGAGGCGGTGTGGGCACGGGCTGGACGTCCACCGGCGGCGACGGCGGAGGCGCCAGCTCGATCGCCTCGGGCTGGGGGATGGCGTAGCTGACCGGCGGCGGAGGCGGCGGAGTGGAGGGCTGATCGGCGGGGGGCGTCGGCGGCGCGGGCGGTGAGACGAGCTCAGCCACAGCCTCGTTCGGCTGGGGCGTGTCGAGCTGAACGTTGTGCTGCGGATCGCGGCTGAGCGGCGCCTGCGGCGGGCCCTCGCGGGCGGTCATCTCGTCGGGCTGATCGAATGGATGGGCCGCATCGCCGCGGCCGTCAGCCTGGCCGATGTCGAACTCAGCCGGATCGAGGCGGACGGTGACGACCTCATCCATCTGCCGCTGGCGGCGGATCTCGGTGGCTACCTCGTCGCGAAGCCGCTTCGCGTACCCCTCGTACCATCGCTCCATGGCCAGGTACGCCAGCGCATGGATCGCCAGGGCGATCAGGATCGAGGCGGCGAAGATGACGCGATTGGATCGCATGGCTGGTGACGACGTCCCATTGTAGTTACTCGACTGCGGCGGTTCCTATTGTGTAGGGGCGGATGGCAATCCGCCCTGGATGGCCGGAGGGTGAGGTCGGGGTCAACCGGCCGGGGGCGGGGGCGCATTGCCGTGCGCCTCTGCAGGTCACGATGGCGGCCAGATGTGGTGCGACGCACTCCATGGCTACGTCGCTTTCTTCCTTCGTCTCTCAATTCAATCACCCAATCGCTCAATCCACCCCCCCATAGCCGGTTTGCTGAAGCGGACCCTGCTTTTTGCTACCTTTGCGCTCTTTGCGATCTCTGAGATCTTTGCGCTATCCAAGCCTTCGCGATCTTCGCGCCTTCGCGGCGCTGTTTCTCCACCCAAATCACTCAGCAATCGCCGGAGGATCGGCATCCGCCGGGCCGGTGGGGCGGTCGGCAAGGTGAGCGGCGATATGGTGCAGGGCATCGTCGACGTCAGCCGTCGCGTGCCAGAGCGAACGGGCCTTCGGCTTGATGAACTGCTGGGCGATGCCGTGCTCGAGCATCGCGAGCATGGGATCGTAGTAGCCGGCGATGTTGAGCAGGACAATCGGCTTGTTGTGATAGCCGAGCTGGCGGGCGACGATGACCTCGAAGATTTCCTCCAGCGTCCCCAAGCCGCCGGGCATGGCGACAAAGCCGTCGCCGCGCTGCTCCATCAACGCCTTGCGGCGGCGCATGTCGTCGGTGACCACCAGCTCGTCGGCTTGCGTGTCGGCGATGCCTTCCTCGACCATCAGCCGCGGCGTGATGCCGATCACCTTGCCGCCGGCATCGCGGACGGCACAGGCGAGTGTGTCCATCAAGCCGATGCAGTTGCCGCCATAGACCAGGGACCAGCCGCGTGCGGCGATGGCAGCGCCGAGGCGCCGGCCGGCTTCAAAGTAGACCGGCGCGATCCGGCGGCTTGAGGAGCAATAGACGGTGATGGCAGGCATGGCGATGGGTGCGACAGTATCGGCTTGGGGCAGGGGGTCAAGATGCGGGGGACGCACATCGATTGGGGATTCACGGGCTGATAGCCCGTGCCACCATTACACGGAGGCCGCGGGCAAGACCAACACTATGCATGATCTGCGTAAGTCCTTTCGAGAAGGTCATCCTGAGCGAAGCGAAGGATCTCGGCGTTCG
>CALEKX010000134.1 GCA_937904525.1 uncultured Phycisphaerales bacterium | reverse complement strand
GGCAGCAGGCAGCGGCAGGCCGGTTGGAGCGATGCATCGTTTGTCCATGATGCTCGAGCCGCGCCCAATCGCGGATAATGAGACATATGCCTGAGCGGGCCGACCCATACACTGTGATCGTCGAACAGGATGAGGAAGGGTACATCGTCGGCCCCGTCCCCCGCTTGCCAAGCCCTCTGCTCCCTCGTGGACATCAACATCTCTTCTGATTGCCGCGACGCTTCGATCCCGTCACAATAACCCCGCATGTCCTTTCATCTTGGCAAGCCGATTGCCGTGATGATCGTGCTGGCTGTGGTCAGCGGAGTGCTTGCGCTGCGGACGCCGCCAGTTGAGCGGGCGGATTTGCGCGTGTGGGCGTTCGCGGGGTCGCATGTGCGGAGCTTTCGCAATCCGGATCCCGCCACAGGCGTCAGCCTGATCGGCCTTTACCAGCAGCGGACGGGCAGGAGCGTCCGTGTCGATCAGCTTGCCACACGGGCGCTGGATATCCGCCTGATCTCGCTGTTCATGAACGACACGATCGGCGATGACGTGCCGGACCTGGCTGAGATCGAGATCGGGTCCGTCGGCAAGTTCTTCCGCCCCCCTGTCGATCAGGTCGGCTTCCTGCCGCTCAACGATCTGCTGGAGCGGGATGGCTTGCTCGATCAGGTCGTGCGGGCGCGGTTTGCGCCATGGACGAAGGACGGCGTCATCTTCGGTGTGCCGCATGATCTGCATCCAGTGGGCATTACCTATCGCAAGGACCTGTTCGACCAGGCGGGGATCGACCTGGCAGCCGCCAAGACCTGGGCGGAGTTCCACGAGATGTGCCTGGCGTTTGTGCGATACTGGCGGGAACAGGGCTACCCCCACCGCTGGGCGCTGGAGTTGCCCTCCTCCAGCGGCGATTACCTGACGCTGATGCTGTTGCAGCGCGGGATCAACATTCTTGATGACCGCAACAACGTTTACCTCGACGACCCGCGCGTGGCTGAGACGATTGCGTTCTATGCGCAACTGGTCGCCGGGCCGAAGCGCGTCGCCGGTGATGCGACGCCGGGCGGGCATCTGTGGACCCAAGACATCGTTCGCGGCGATCTGTGCGCCACCATCACACCCGACTGGCGCGTCGGATACCTGCGAACGCTCGCGCCGGCGCTGTCGGGCAAGGTACGGCTGATGCCTCTGCCGCGCTTCGAGCCGACCGATGCACCCACCAGCACCTGGGGCGGCACGATGATCGCCATCGCCCGCCGTGCAGCCGACACCGAGGCGGCGTGGGATCTGCTCAAGTTCCTCTACTTCAGCAACGAAGGCCTGCGGGCACGCCAACGCGAAACGATGATCCTCCCGCCCATGCGCGCCCACTGGGCCGATCCCGCCTACCACCAGGATGATCCGTTCTTCGGCGGACAGAAAGCCAACGAGCTTTTCATCGAGCTGGCTGACCAGATCCCGCCGCGGTATGTCACGCCGTTCAGTGTCTTCGGCACGCAGTCGCTGGCGACAGTGCTGAACCGCGCGACGGCATACATCAACGAGCGCGGCGCGGACGGCCTGCAGGAGCAGGTCCAGCGGTGGCTGAACGAGGAAGCCGAACATCTTCGGCGTCGTGTCGCATTCGGGGAGTTTGACGAGTGAAACGGCAACGATCCTGGTGGCAACTGCAGGCGCGGGCTGCGCCGTATTTGTTTGTCCTGCCGTTCGTGCTGCTGTTCTGCGCGTTTCAACTCTATCCACTGGGGCGAAGCCTGGTGATCAGCTTCTACGACACCGCCGGCCCGCGCGCGACGCGTTTTGTCGGCTTGGAGAACTACCGCTATCTGCTGGGCGACAAGCTGTTCTGGGGCGCACTGGCCAATACGCTCTACTACGCGATCGCATTCCTGGCTGTGCAGATCCCGGCATCGCTGGGGCTGGCGCTGCTGCTGAACAGCCGGAAGCTGAAGTGGCGGGGATTCTTCCGGTTCGCGTTCTTCTCGACGCATTTGGTGGGACATGTCTTCGTCGCGGTGCTGTTCGCCGCATTGCTGAGCCCGCGCCAGGGGCCGGTGAACGAGCTGCTGTCGGCCATCCTCGGCCGGCAGGTTGAGATCATGTGGCTGACGACGCCGTCACTGGCGATGCCGGCGGTGCTGCTGGCGGCGTGGTGGCTGTCGATCGGGTACGGGATGATCTATTTCCTTGCGGCGCTGCAGGCGGTCGATCAGTCGCTTTACGAAGCGGCTGAGGTGGATGGCGCGGGGCGATGGGCGAAGTTCCGGCATGTCACACTGCCGGGCATCAAGCCGGTGCTGACGTTCCTGATCGTGGTGGGCATGATCGGGGCGCTGCAGCTTTTTGAGCTGCCGTATGTGCTGTTTGGCGGGCCGGGACCGAACTCGCGCGGTGTGACGGTGGTGATGTATCTGTATCTGGCGGGATTTGAGCTGGGGAACCTGGGCTATGCGTCAGCCGTCGGCTGGCTGCTGTTTGTGATCATCATGGGCATCTCGATCATGCAGGTTCGGATGATGCGGATGACGCGGGAGGACTGAGGCGATGCGGCAGACGGCTGGGACATCAGCAAGGCAGATGCGGCGGGCGACGGCGTCGCTGTTGCTGCATATGATGGTGCTGGGGCTGGCGGCAGCGGCGCTGGCGCCGTTTGCATGGCTGATTTGCGCGGCGTTCAAGTCGCAAGCCGATCTGTTCGCGTATCCGTTCCTGCCGTGGCATGACCTGCGGCGGCTGACGCTGGAGAACTTCCGCGTGCTGTTCACGCGCGAGCCGTTCGCGGCCTGGCTGATCAACAGCATCTTCCTGGCCTCGACGACGACGGTGCTGGTGGTGACGCTGTCGAGCCTGGGGGGATTTGCGCTGGCCAAGTATCGCTTCCGCGGACGGGGTGTGCTGATCTGGGTGATGCTGGGGACGATGCTGTTGCCCGGGGTGGTGCTTCTGCCGGGCAGTTACCTGTTGATGTACACAATCGGTTGGGTCAATTCGTATCTGGCGCTGGTGGTGCCGTCGGCGGTGAGCGTGTTCGGGATGTTCCTGTTCATGCAAGCGATGCGGGCGGTGCCGGATGAGTTGCTGCAAGCCGGGCGGATCGACGGCTGCAGCGAGCTGCGGCTGTGGTGGGAGGTCGCATTACCGATCGTGCGGCCGATGGTGGGCGCGTTTACGCTGCTGACATTCCTGGGGAGCTGGAACAGCTACCTGTGGCCGCAGATCATCCTCCAGAACGAAGCCAAGTACACCCTGCCGATCGGCCTGGCCAATATGGTGGCTGTGCCGGAGTACAGCAGCGACTACGGCGTCCTCATGGCTGGCACGCTGCTGAGCGTGCTGCCAGTGATGGTACTGTTCTTCGCGTTGCAGCGGGATTTCATCGCGGGGTTGAGCAGTGGAGCGATGAAAGGCTAGGACGAGCGACGAAGCGACGCAGGCCCCGAAAATTCAGGGATCGCAGGGTCCGCCTTGGCGGACCTGTTTCTGTATGTTTGCAACCCGCTGCGCGATCAGTACCGGCGCGCAATAGCATGCCTTACCAATAGTTGTGGCGCGAGCAAAACGCCCGCGCCACAAGCCATTTTGTCGCTTTGTCGCTTTGTCGCTTCGTCTCTTCGTGTCCCCCTACTCCTTGTCCGTCGCAAAGGGGACGGCCGGCAAGCCGGCTTGGTTGTAAAGCGGAGCGTCGGGGTTGTTGCTCCAGGCATAGCGAACGTGCTTCGGGTTGGGCACCTGCGGGCTGTGGACGATAACGCTGCTGCCGTCCACCTCGGCTTCGGCCCAGACGAACTTGCCGTCTTCGCCAGCAATAGCAAACCCGCCGACACGGTCGCCCTTCACCACCAGACCGCCTTCGGCATGATCGAACTCCACGCGGATGCGGTCACCCTCGACCTTCATCGAGCGGAACATCGGCCCCTGATAGACGACGTCGCGGCCATAGACCATCCCCAGCGCCGCCAGAGCCAGGCGATGGCCGACGGTCTGCTTGTCGCGCGGATGGATGTCATTGGCGTCGCCGACATCGATGGTAACAGCCATGGCTGTGTTGGGCAGTGACAGCGTCTTGGTCTGCGCGTGGCGCAGATTGGGCCAGTCGGAATCCTGCGGCTGCTCGTCCTTCTTCCGGAAGTTGGCAAGCTGGACGAACAGGAACGGGAAATCGTCCTGCTGCCACTGCTCGCGCCAGTCTGTGATCATCGCGGGGAAGAGCGTCTCATACAGCTTGGCCTGGCCGGCGTTGGATTCGCCCTGGTACCAGATGACGCCGCGAATGGCGAGCGGGGTGAACGGATGGATCATCGCGTGCCAGAGATTGCCGATGGCGTGGTAATGATCAGGTCCGAAGGGCTCGCGCGGCGCCTGGCCGCGCGGACGGCCGGCTTCGATCCATTCAGCCATCTTCGCATCGTACTCAGCCTTAAGGCGCGGATAGTCCTCGAGCCGCTTGATCTGATTCTCCATCAGGACCTTGAGCACCGGATCCTGCTCGATGCGCGCGGGGCGCGTCCAGGCCTCAGCCGGCGTACCGCCCCAGCTCGAGTTGATCAGGCCAATGGGACGATTCAGCGTCTGGTGCAGCTCGCGGCCGAAGTAATAGCCGACGGCGGAGAACCCGCCGACCGTCCGCGGCGAGCATTCCACCCACCTGCCCTTGACATCCTCAGCCGGCTCGCGGGCGGTCACATGGGGAACGTTGAACAGACGGATGCGCGGATAGTCAGCCGATGCGATCTCGGCATCGGCGTTGGCAGACTGCCGGACAGTCCATTGCATGTTGGACTGGCCGGAGCAGATCCACACATCGCCGACGAGCACGTTTCGAACGACGATGGTGTTGCCAGCCCGGAAGGTGATCTCGAACGGCTCCTCGACCCGATCGGGGAGATTGACGCGCGTCTTCCAGCGGCCGTTTTCGTCGGCTGTCGCGGTGACCTTCTGGTCGAGCAGGCTGATGGTGATCTGCTCGCCGGGATCAGCCCAGCCCCACAGTTGGGTCCCGCCCTCCATCGGCTGAAGGACCATGTTGTCGCTGATGACGGATGGGAGACGAACATCTGCCCGGGCGATCGCACAGATCATCAGGCAGCACAAAGCAACGGTTCGGATGACGCGCATGGCAGCTCCATTGAGAAATATGAATCCTGCGTTGGAGCATCATACGCTAAGCGAGCTGAACTTCACGCCTCGCGCGGGCAGCAAGGGTGTGATGGGATGCGATGGCGGGCTGAGCGAGGCGGGCGTCCTCGCCCATGCAGGCCGGTTATTGGTCTGCAGGGGCGAGGGCGCCCGTGCCACGTTGGATTTGGGAACGTGGCTGCGGGCGTCTGCGTTTAGCCGTGCGCGTGGCCGTCGGGGCCATGGACATGGCCGTGGGCCAGTTCCTCGGCTGTGGCGTCGCGAACATCGCGAACGGTGACGTCGAACGTCAGCGCCACGCCAGCCAGGGGATGGTTGGCATCGACGGTGATCTCGTCGTCAGCCACATCGACGACGCGGACGATCGCCCGCTGGCCGGTGGGCGACTGGGCCTGGAACTGCATGCCCACCTGAATGTTGTCGATGCCGCCGAACGCTTCGCGGGGGATGGCCTGCACGAGGCGCTCATCGCGTTCGCCATAGGCGTCGGCGGGCTCGATGGTGACCTGCAGGCGTTCGCCGGCGCTCCGACCTTCGAGTTCGCGCTCAAGACCGGGGATGATGCTGCCGGTGCCCTGGAGGTACGACAGCGGCTGGCGTCCTTCGGAGGAATCGAGCACCCTGCCCTGGGGGTCGGTAAGTGTATAGTCGA
>CALEKX010000133.1 GCA_937904525.1 uncultured Phycisphaerales bacterium | reverse complement strand
CATAGCCGGCGGTTTGGGCCCCAAGGGTATCACGATCAACGGGCCACCGAGCGCGCGACACATCCACTTACCGTCTCTCAGGAGGAAACAATGACCGCTCTTCGCCTGCAATCATCCCTCGCTACCGTCGCACTCAGTGCGTTCAGCCTCAGCGCTGCCGTAAACGCAGCCGTGTTGACGGAAGGCTTCGAGTCCTTCACCGGCGGCACGATCACCGTCGTCGACACCGGCCCCAACCGCACCGTCACAGCGAACAGCACGACCGAAAACAAGATCGGCAACGTGTCCATGCACATCAGGGACACCGATACCTTCAACGCCAGCCCGACCGTCACCTTCAGCTTCCCAGCGATGACCTCCGGCAGCGTGAAGGTTAGCGGTATGGGTCGGCACTCAAGTGCCTGATGGCGGCGAGTTTGGCGTGCGCCTCGGCGGACAGGAGACCGGCGTCGGAACGTCCAACGACCTGGCCAAGGTCGCTTTCAACGACCGGTCCCGCCGGATCACGCACAACTCAGTTGGCTGCCCGCCATGATTTCGCCTGGACGCCACTGGTCTCCAGTCCCGCGCTGAATACGGCCTATACGATCACCATGACGTTCGACACCGACACCGACACCGATACGTACAGCGCATCGGTCAACGGGACGCTGCTCAGCTCCGGCAACTTCGTGAACACCCGCAAAGCCGACAATATCTCGTCGCTGCACCTGATTTTCGGAGGCTCCACCGACGTGAGGGTCGGAGAGTTCTTTATCGACAATGTCAGCGTCGTGCCGGAACCGGCGAGCCTGGGCGTGTTTGGCATCGGCGGGTTGGCGCTGCTTCGCCGCCGTCGGCTGGCGTGCTGAGGCCCGATTGGACAGGAAGAACCCCGGGGAGCTCAGGGGACAGGGCGTCCGCGGCACGCCCCTATTCAAGGGTAGATGATGATGGCGATGATGCATCTGGGAATACGATTCCTGCTCGTGGTCGCGGTGACGCTGCTGGCGACGTCAGCCCTGTCGCCGGCGGCTGAGGCGCCGCGGGTTGCGGTGTGGGATCCGCAGTTCGGCACGACCTCCAACCGCTTTGAGCTCGACCAGGCGGAGCTGGTTCGGATCAGTGCCACGCTCGCCAACGAGGGAGCCGTCGTTCAGCGCATCACGGCTGAGCAGATTGCCGATAGTGCGGAATTCTCGGCGGCGAAGTTCGATGCCATCGTCTTCATGGGCAACGCGGTCCCGCGCTCAGCCATTGAACCGCTGAAGCGGTTCGCCGATGAAGGGGGCGTGACAATCGCGCTGGCGGCGGATGTGCCTTTCCTCATCGCCATCGAGCCGCACGAAGGCCGGGAGTGGGCGCTCTCCCCGGCTGAGCCGAAGTTCGCGTGGCAGACCACGGAGCTGCTCAAGCACTTCGGCTTGCGCTACATCTACAAGCTGGAGCTGCACGACCAGGGCGTCTACCACACCGCCACGCCGCTGCTGAAGCGATACGTCGCCGACGCCCCGGACCTGCGCGGCAAACGCCCCAGCCGGTGGATCGTGCCCGATGCGGGTTCCCAGACGCTGATCTATCCCCTGCTGCGCAGCCAGCGCCGGGACCACGCCGACGTGCCGCCGCAGCTATACCTCGTGCGCAACGGTCCACGCGCGGCGATCATCTCGACCATGCGGGACTATACCGCCGCCGAGGCGGACGACTGGCCCCACGGTCCGCAGACGCTCGTCGCCCTGGCGCATCTCGCCCGCGATGTCCATACGGGCGCGCTGCAGCTTACGCCCGAGATGGCGGTCAGCATCGATCCAGACCTCCAGCCGATCCCGCCATCGCCGCTCGACCGCGTGGCCAGCGCCAGCGTCGATCCGGAAGGCGCCAAACCGCTGGTGCGCTGGGGCGCCTTCGACGGTTCGAAGCTCGAGTTCAGCACGGAGATGCCGGCGGGCGAGCTCGAAGTCCCCCTGGGCGCCCCCACCAACGCCATGCCGGGCGTTCTCGCGCCGGGCACTGTGGTGCGGCTTGCGCTGCCCGAACTGACCGGCGGGCCGCTCTACTTCCGCATCCGCGGCGCTTACGACGCCACGGGCGCCGGCCTGAAGGTCTCTGTTGGCGAACAGATGATCCTGAACGAATCCTTCGTCTACGTCGATACCAGCACACCCAGCAATTTCAGCCGCAGCCTCGCCGGCCAGGCGACCGAGTTCACGCGCATCGTCTTTCTGCCGCCGGTCGATCCAGCCGTCCCCGTGCTGGCGATCGCGAATCCCGGCAACGCGCCGCTTTATCTCGATGCCCTTCAGATCGAGCAGCGTGACCGCCCCGCGCCCGAGCGCGTGATCGGCCTGGGCGCCGGCTACGGCAACAACTACTCCCCGGAGTTGTCGCGCCAGTGGTCAGCCGTCCGCATGTCGCTGCGGACCAACTTCATCGGCCCGCCGGATGATCCCGATCGTTTCGCCAAGGTGGATGAGCTGTTCAACCGCATCCATTCCCTTAACCCGCGTGTTCAGCCGATCCTCGAAGGCACGCCCCCGTGGGCGGCCATCACCCCAGAACGCCTGGCTGAAGCCCAGGCGATTCAGCGGCCCCACACCGTACCGCCTGACCCGCAGAAATACGCCCAGATCGTCGAGGATGTGATCGCCCGCTACGGCGACCGGATCGAATCGTACGAGATCTGGAACGAAGCCGACATCGATCAGTTCTATCGCGGCACCGAGGCTGAATACATCACCCTGTTCAAGACGATCGTGCCCATCATCCGCCGTCTGGATCCTACGGCGCGGATCCTCAGCACCGGCATGGCTGGGATGCATGAGGACTTCCTGCGCAAGATGTGGCACGCCGGCGTGCTGGACGAGGTCGATCTGATTGCATTCCACCCCTACGCCGGCAAGCGACCGGCCTGGGACACGCCCTATGGCCTGCTCGAAGGCACGCTGATGTCCTGGGGTGTGAACCGGGAGATCTTCTGCAACGAAAGCGGCTTCACCTATCTGAATGCCGCATGGTTTCAGCCGCCGCCGGTGATCACGCCCAAGCACCAGCGCGATCTGCTCAACACCGCGATGGCGCGGCTGCTGGCCAACGGGCTGGCGAAGCTGTCGATCTTCCACGCTGGCGGCGACGATCACCCCTACAGCCTGATCGACAGCAAGGGCCGCCCGCGGCTGGCGTACCAGGTCTTTGCGGACTATGTCCAGCTCGGCCAGCCGGGGGCGCGCCGCCTCGACGTGCAGATGACCCACGCCGACGGTCTGCCGCTTGAAGGTGTATACACCGCGGCATCGGTCAACGAGGACGGCAGTGTCGTCGTCATCGTCAACCCAGCCGACAACGAACAACTGCTTCCCAAGGAAGCGCCGTCGATGGGGCTGATACCGGCTGAGAAGTGGACAGCCTTCTTCGGCGATGCCCGATACGACAAGGGCACAGCCACCATCTCGCCCGCACCTGGCCAGGCCTATGCCGGCTTTTACAAACATGTGGTCGTCGATACCGACCGCTATCCCACGCTGGAGGTGCAGGCTGAGGGCGATCAAGCCGATTGGGAGCTTCTGCTGAAGCTGCCCGACGGCAGCAGTGTCAGCGCCATCGCCCGCCGCGGGCCTGGGCAGGTGCAGGTGAACTACCGCGACCTGCTCCCAAGCGGAGGCCGCCAGACGATCGAAGTCTCATTCCGCCTCCATGCACCGACAACCCTTCGCTCCGTTCGCTTCGTCGAGGCGGAAGACGCGACGCAGCAGGAGGTGGAGGCATTGCCCATCCGGCTTTGCATTCCTCTATCCGAGCCCTTCCGCGATCGGGCGGTCCTCGCCGAGGCCGGAGACCCCGATCTCAAGCCGCAGACCCGGCTGCACCGCGATGGGTCTGTCGCCTGGGCGGCAGTGACCTTCCCCCTTCGGACGCGGACGGTCATCCACCTGCGGCCGGGCAACGAGTAACGGCCGGGCGATCTCCAACGATAGGCGCGTGGCGATCATTCCCCATCGGCGGGTGCAAACGGCTCGTTGCTGATGCGGACGGCATCGACGCTGGCGAGCGTTTCGCGGGGGAGGATATGCAGCACATGCCGGCCGCGCGTGAGGCGGTAGGCGATGGCTGGCGCCTCACTCTTGATGTCGTAAACGTTCAGCCAATGGAACCAGGGTGAGCCGAGGTGCTGCAGGTGCCAGGCGGCCGGCTCGCCGTCATCCATCGCAACCTGCAGCGAATCGTGGTTCATGGCTGGATATCCGGGCACGCGGATGCGCGCCTGCACGTAGTACACGCCGTCCTCCGGCACGTCGAAGGCGAAGCTGACGCGCCCATTCTCCTTGAAGCGATCGAAACCGGCCGGCGTCTGAAGGTACGCCCCGCCGGAAGCCGACGGATCCTCCACCCTGACAAATCCTCCAGCCAGCTCGCCGCTTTCAGCCTCGAACTGCACCGCCCAAGGCTGGGCGTGACGCACGCGCATCTGCACGAGCACAGTGCGGCAGTAACCGGCTTCTGTGCGGAACGTGACCGCGCCGCGATAGACGCGCGGCTCGAGGTCCGATCGCCCAGCCGAGATTGTCACGACCTGCGCACCGCTGCCCGATGTGCCCGTCGCCGGTTCGCAGCGAAGCCAGTCGGCATTGGGATGGGCCGACCATCGGCTGCCCAGCTCCGGCGGGACGATCAGTTGGATCGCCGCCGTCGCGCTGTCAGCGCCGGGGCGCAGCTCGATGTGGTTCATCAGCGGCAGGGCTGACATGCCGCTCTTGCGAACGGGAAACAGCGCCGCAGCCCCCTGCTCGAACGCCCCCATGTCCGGCGCACCACCGACATGGTCATCGTTGACGCCCGCCAGCCGAACGGCTGCGTCGACGCCCAGGCTGTCAGCCGTAAGGCGATAGTCGCCAGCCGCGGCTGAGACAAACTTCGGCACGCCGATGACGGCGTGAGCCTCCTGACCCGGCGCATCCGGCGGCGACAGCGTCCCCGGCTGGATCAGGTCGTAGTCCATGTCGTAGTTGCCGGCAATCTTCCCCTGCAGCAGCAGCTCGCCGGACAGATACACGTTATTCCGCGCCGTGATCGGCGAGGCGCCCGGACCCATGTGGCCGGTGCTCAAGCCGGAGTTGCTGCTGATCATCGTGTTGTGCAGCAGGAACGTCCGGCCGGGATTGGGATGCCGATCCCCCGGCATCTTGAAGCCGAAGTTCACCAGCCCGCGCTGATCGCCCGTCACCACAAAAAGGTTTCGATAGACGTACGACGGCCCCGCCATGTTCGGCGCGCAACTGATCCCGCAGAACGCCCACTGCACCCAGTTGTTGAAGAACCGCACGTTGATCTGCCCGCCGTCGAGCTCCGTGCCGTCGTCGTTGGCGAAGGCGATCACATTGCCGCTGATGTCGGTGTCGCGATGCGGGCCGCCGGCGATGCGCTCGTTGAACAGCGACTCGATGCCATCGTTCCACCAGTGCTCTTCGCTACCGATGATGTCGTTGTCGCGGACGACGTTGTTGCCGTTGGTCATCGCGAGGATGACGCCCTGCTTGCCGGTGGGATGGCCGTTGGCCCAGGAATTGGTCGTGCCGCGCGGGGCGTGGATGAAGTTGCCTTCAACGACGACCTGCGAGCTGCCGGGACCGACGTGCACGCCGGCTTGCCAGTCGATCGGCTTGCCTTCGGCATTGGCCCATCGGCCGTTGGCGACGCCCTCCTGCCGCGTGCCGACCTCGCCCCATCCGGCGATGTCGCAGCGGCGAATGCGCACGTGCGTGGAGTTCTCGATGCCGATGCCGCGGACGGTTCCCCCACGGATCGTGATGTTTTCGAGGATCACGTAGGCGGCGTTGTCGATCGTGACCGCAGCCTGCGCGGCGGTGCCGACGTCGATCGTGCTGCCGCCCTCCGCTGACGTGTAAAGGATCCAGCCGTCGGGCGTGCCGCGATCGCGGATCACCAGCGTCTGATTCGACACACCGGCTGGCAGATGGACGACGCGTGCGATAGGCACGTCCTCCGTCCATGTGCGGATCGTGGTCGCCAGCGGCTGCGGTGTGTGATTCTCATAGCCGCTGTCATGCAGCGTGCACTCGATTTCATACTCCGTATCCGGCTCGACGTTGAGGATGCTGCCGCGGAAGACCTGCTCGGTCGGGCGATGGACCAGGTCCATTGCCTGCCGCCATTGGGGATCATCCGTGCGACGATAGCGGACGGATGCGCGGGCGGCATCGCTGGCGTCCCCTCCGTACGCCAGCGTCACGCCAATCGACTGGAACGTCGCCACGGCGTTCAACTGCGTCGGCTGCGGCGGCACATAGACGCGCTCGCGCAGGGGCGTGAGGGAAACGGCAGCGAACTGCACGACCTTGCCCTGGCTGGCCTGCCCGCGGTCGTAGCGACACAGCACCTCGACGGCATCGACGCCGCGCGGTGTGACAAACTCGGTGCTGACCTCCTGCCATTGCGGCGTGCTCTTGGCGCCGACATCGAATCGTTTGACCTCGCGCCCCTGCTGGTAGAGCTTGACCTGGATGAGGCCAAGGCCGGGATGATCGCTGCGCAGGTATCCGCTGACGCGGTAGATCCAGCTCTCTTTCGCAGGGACGCGCTGCAGAAACTCGCCCAAGCCGGCAGCCTGCGTGTTGATGCGGATCGAGACTGCGCCGGCGCTGCCTGTCGGCAGCTCCGCGGTGATCACCTCAATCGGATCGCCGCTGCCGCGCCAACCTGCCGGCGAGCCATCCGCGTTCCGCTCCGCAAAGGACGAGTTGGTAAGCACGTTCTCCTCGCCAGCCGCGGAGATGGCGCTCAGCAGCAGGACGAGGCAGGCGGACAGGAGGATTCTCGGCATGGTGGCGGTTGGTGGCTGTCTGGAGAGTGTACTGCGTGTCTGCGTCCGGCTGACGGAGGATCACTTGCCGGATCCCGTCCACTGCGGGCTGTTGGCTTCGTAGATGAAGTTGCCGCTGGCGGCGCGCGGCCAGTCTTCCGTGCGCATCGGCTGGGCATGGCCATCGACGAACAACGCATTGGTCTTGCCGCCGTGATGGTTGGTCAGCAGCACGGGCGCCGGCACCCAATGCGAGTTCGCCAGCGAGTTCACCGTCTTGTAGGACCAGCGGTGCGCACCAACCAGCCATTCAGCCTGTTCGACAAACAGGAACGTCTCGCTGGGGGTGCGCACGCGGGTGAGCTTCGCACTCAAATTGGCGCGCTCGGCAATCGGATTGCCATCCGTCGACGATCGTAGGTAGTTGTTGAACGAATAGACCCAGCCCAGGTCGTCGTTCTGAAGCGCCCATTGGCTGGCAAAACCAGCCGGGCAATTGAAGATCGTGTTGTACCAGTAGAGCTCGGGCTTGTAGCTCTTATAGCCGGGTGGGTTGGTCTGATACGCGTACGGCCACAGCCTGTACGGCCATACCGGGTCCCAGCCGATCTGCGTCTGCGGCGTCTGGCCGGCGTTGTCGTTGGCGTACATCATCATCGTCTGCCCCAGTTGCCGCAGATTGCTCAGGCACGCAGCCTCGTAGGCCGACTCCCGGGCACGCTTCAGCGCCGGCAGAAGGATGCTGACCAGCAAAGCGATGATTCCGATCACCACCAGAAGTTCGACGAGTGTGAACGCCCGGTAGCGACGAAGGGACAGGCTTGGAGGAATTGGATGCATCGTGCACCTCGTTCAGGTTTGCGGACGCGGCGGCTCACCGCCGGCGGATTCGCGCCACACCATGCGCATGTGCACGGTGCGCTGCTCCGGAGGCATCTGCGGGTTCGCCAGCCGCCGGCTCATCAGGTCGTAGATCACGCGCTGCAGCTCGGCGTGATTTCGGTCGATCGTCGCCAATGGCGGATCCCACAGCGCCAGCGCCGGCGGATCGTTCAACCCGACCAGCGCCACATCTTTGCCGATCCGAACGCCTCGTTCCCGGAGAAACTTGGCGACAACCATCTCGGCGACGTCGTTGGCGCAGAGGATCGCATCGGCATCGATCTCGCCGGGGAAGTGCTGCTGCACCGCCGACAGGAACGTGCCGGCCTGGTCCTCCGGCGGCGCGCTCGATCCGGCCAGGTCCAGGAGCATCCGGTCATGGATCTCCAGACCCCAGCGCCGGCATTCATCGACAATCACCTCGTACTTCTGGCGGTCGGTCAGGTCCTGCGTATGCAGCATCACGCAAAGCCGCCGCCGGCCGCTGTTGGCGAAATGCCGGATCACGTCGCGGAACGCACTGGTTCGATCCAGGATCACCTGGTCGATCTCCATCCCCTGCACCGGCCACGGCACGACCGCCAGCGTGGCTTTGAATTGCTGAACGATCGCCCGGACGCCCTCGTGGTCCATGAGGTCCGGCCGCCACTGGATGATCAGGGCGTCCGGACGCCGTTCCAGCAGGTTCGACAGCACAGAGATCAGGCGCTCCGGCTGGGCGGGATGCTCAGCCTGGTACGTCGCGATCCCGTCGGCCTGGAAACGAGCCAGCAGTTGGTTGACGATGCGGGCGTCGTGGTACCACAGGTCCACGAACTGCCACACTGCAGCCACGGATGATGTCGACGCGCCGCGCAATCCCGCAGCCAGCACATTGGGTCGATACCCCAGCTCGGCTGCGATCTTGCGGATGCGCGCGGCGGTGGCCTTGCTGACGCGGGCGTTCTTCCCGCCCCCGCCCGGCCGCAGGGCCGCAGCAACGGTGCTCTTGGCGACGCGCGCCGCCTGTGCAACGTCAATCAGCCCGGCTTGTTTCTGTCCCATATACATAGAGACTCTACCGCCGATTCCAGGCCATTTCGACACGGATCAGGCATGCGCGCGGCGCCGCAGGCCCAGTGCAGCCAGGCCCAGGCCCATCAGGGCGCCGACCGTCGGCTCGGGCACCAGCGACACCTGCGAGCCATTCGCGCCGTATGCACTGACCACCAACGAATCGGGGCTGGCCACACCCTCCAGGCGGATGTAGCCGGCCTGCACATACGTCTCGAGCTTGCTGACCGTGATCTGCGGGAGAACCAGCGTCCCGGTGCTGTTCTCCAGGAAGTTGAAGTAGCGATCGCCGTAACCGAGAACGAGTGTGAGATTGGCTTCGCTGTTGTTGGTCGTCAGAATGCCGCCGGAAATGTTGACCTTGTTGCCCGTGGCCCCGGACGACTCGAAATCGATGCGGCCGTTCACCGTGAACGATCCGCCGGTGATGTTGAGCGTGCCGCCACGGAGGAACAGGTTGCCGACATCGATCACCGTACCGGCGCTGTTGACCGTGCCGGTGGGATGGATGATGAAGTCGCTGGCCCCCGAGCCGGCATCGAAGAAGCCATCCGGGCCGATCGTCAGCGTGCCGGTTTCGCCGGAATTGTTGCCGATGTTCATGTTCCCGCTCATGCGGTAGGCGCCGCTGAGCACCGTGAGCGAGCTGGCTGTGCCCGTCCCGCCATAGCCGATGACGGCATGGTAGGCGCCCTGGAACTGCACATCGCCGCCGTTGATGGTGACATGGCTGTTGTTGCGGATGGTGGAGTTCATCCCGCCGAAGCTCGGGCCCCAGAAGATCTGCGTGCCGTTGTTGACGAAGACGGTATCACCCTCCTCCGGCTGAACCCCGGTGTCCCAGTTCGCGCCGGTGTGCCAGGCGCCGCTGGTAACAGATTCCTTCCACGTCACGGTGCCAGCCTGAACGCTGGAAACCATCATTGCCGCTGCGCTGATCGCCACCAATGAGTACCGCATGGAGATCCTCCTCAAGATCTGCGTAGGTTTGCGCCTGTGCAGGCGCTGGATGGTGATTGGATGACGGTACGTTCCGTCTACATATAGAAATCTACATTGACGGAACGATTTGTCAAAAGAAATTCGCAAAATCTGCGGTTGATCCAGCCGCCATGCGATGGGGCTCCTTCTCATTGACGGGACGTTCCGTCACAAGTAGAGTGACCGCCGACCCTTACGCCCGAACCCCCGCAATCGTATCCTTGGCTCGAAATGACCGACCTCCCTGCGAACTACCGTGAACGCGTGCTGGCCTGCTGGTTGGGAAAGGCCGTCGGCGGCACGCTCGGCCTGCCCGCCGAGGGCCGCGCCGGACCACTGAACTTCACCTTCTACGACCCCGTCCCGACCGTCATGCTCCCCAACGATGACCTGGATCTGCAGGTCCTGTGGGCGTGCAAGCTGGATGAGATGGGCCGGGATGTTCGCGTCGACCGCCAGCACCTGGCGGACGCATGGCTGGAGCATGTGCAGTTCCCCTGGGACGAGTACGCGGTCGCCCTGCGCAACCTGCGGCAAAGCATCCGTCCCCCCTTCAGCGGCAGTGCCGACAACTGGTTCGCCCGAGGCATGGGAGCCGCCATTCGCAGCGAGATCTGGGCTTGCCTCGCGCCCGGCGATCCGCAGCTCGCGGGCAAATACGCCTATGAGGATGCCTGCGTCGATCATGCCGGCGAGGGCATCTGGGCGGAGGTGTTTCTGGCGGCGCTGGAGTCGGCTGCGTTTGTCGAATCGGATTCGGCGCGTCTGCTGGAGCTGGCACTGGCACAGATCCCGACCGATTGCCGCATCGTCGCAGTCGTTCGCGCTACGGCTGAGCATTGGTCCGCGCAGCGCGACTGGCTGGCCACCATGCAGCACATCATGGCCCATTTCGACCATGAGAACTTCACGGATGTCGTGAAGAACCTTGGATTTACCGTCCTTGGCTGGCTGGCTGGCGATGGCGACTTCGACCGGGCGATCTGCACGGCTGTCAATTGCGGCCAGGACACCGACTGCACGGGCGCGACGGTGGGCGCGCTGATGGGAATTCTCGATCCGGGTTGTATTGCTGACCGCTGGCTGGCCCCGATCGGGCGGGATCTGGTGGTCGATCCGCGCATCACGGGTATCCGCCCGCCAGCAACGATCGACGCATTTGCGGATCTGGTCTGCGACCTGCGTGCGCGCCTGGCTGGCCGGCCGCCGGTGACGCCGTCGAATGCCCTCACCCCGCCCGATACGTCAATTCCCGCCGATGTCTGGCCGGTGGATGACGCTTTCGGCGGCGATGCCCCACCGCCGGCCCCCGCCGCGCCAACCCGCATCAGGACGGACGGCTACTGGCATCAGCCGAAGGCGTCGTTCTGGACGGCCAGGCGGATGGCGGTGCGATACCGCTTCCGCCTGTCGGAGGCCCGCAAGTCGCTGGTGATGTTCAACACGCGCAGCCCGGTCTCCGTCTGGTGCGATGGGCGGCTGATCATCCATACGCCGTCCGGGCAGCGGTTGGCGCCATCGTTCCACCGCTGCCCGCGGGATCAGCGGCCGCCTGTGGAGCTGCCGGCTGGCGAGCACGAGCTCATCGCGGTCCTCGAGCCCCCGCCAGAGGGGCATGATCCCCAGTGGATTTGGGGCTTGGGCGATCCGGACAGCCATCAGTGGCTGCGCCCGGAGATCCTCGATCCCACCCGAGGCTGATCGGGGTTCTTAGCCCCCATACAGCCAGGCCGGCAGGCGGCTACCCTGACTTGCGTTTGGGTGTGAAATCGCTATACTTCCCGCCCTTACCTTCGAAAGACTCGGGAGTACAGACATGGCCATCGACCTCAAGCCCGGACAGACGATCCGGGTCAAGATCAGCAAGCACATTCGCCGCGAAGCGGCGCGCAAGACGCTGGAACGCCTCTTCCTGACCGACAAGGCGATCTCCGGCCCGATCGAAGCCCGTGAGCGGAACTTCGCCGACAAGCCCAAGCGTCGCGGCGGCCGCATCTGGACCAAGCATCCCAACAAGGTCCATCCGCAACTTGTGGCCGGCACCGAAGCTACGATCAAGGTGACGCCGCAGGTCGTGCGCGATCTGGGCAGCGTGAAGGACTTCATCGAAATCCAGTAACGCCCCGCTCAGCAGCATTGCGATAAGAAGATCCAAGCCCGGTCATCAGCCGGGCTTGTTTCATGCGCTGATCGCGGCCGTTCATGGGCTACAATCCCCGGGCATGATCCAGTTGCTGCGCTCACGTCATCGTCTTGGGTCCATCGCCGCCCTGCTGGCTGGCTGCCTGCTCACCGGGTCAGCAGCCGCACAGGAGCTCATCCGGCAGGTCCCGCCGATGAGCTGGCTTGATCCATACCTGCCCGAGAAGCTGCCCGCCGTCGAGACGCGCGCCTACGATCGCCCCATCGACATCGCTGCCAAGCAGGTCTTCGCCGGTCGATACAAGCAGGCCCTCATCACCCTCCATCAGGTCGATGCATCAGCCGATCCGGTTCGCGTCGCCCTTCTCCGGGCTGAGGCCCTCGACGCCCTCGGCCGCGAGCAGAAGGCTCTGGAACAACTTGATCAGCCACAGGTCCAGGCAGATCCCGAAGTCCAGCTCCTGCGCGTCCGCATCCTCGCCAAGCTCGGCAAGTTCGATGATGCCCTCACGGTGTTGCGCCAGCACCTGGACGCCCATCCGCAGAGCCTGCAGGGTCGCTACCTCCTGGGCCATCTGCTGGAGACCACCGGCGACATCGACAGCGCGACAGCCGCCTACGCCTGGTTCGTCGAGCCGCCTCAGCAGTTCGACCAGAAGTGGCAGGCGCGCAACAACCCGATCTTTGACAGCGCAGCCGATACCGTCACCATCGCCCGCGCTATCGACCGCTGGGCGAATCTCACCCTCGCCTACCGCGACAACCGACGCCTGCATGATCAGATCCTGTCGATGTTCGTCCGGGCCTACGACGTGATCGACCGCGGCTACTGGCCGGCGCATGTCGCGGCTGCCGAGTACTTCCTCGCCCACGACCAGGAAAAGCAGGCTGCAGAGGAACTCGACGCAGCGCTCAAGATGAACCCCAACGCGCTCGACGCCCTCTGTCTGGCCGGCCGGATCGCCCTGGACAACTGGAACTTCGATGGCGCCGAGCAGATGATCCGCCGCATCCGGGCGGTCGATCCCAACAACCTCGCGGCGGCTGTGCTCGAAGCCCGCAATCTGCTCCGCCAGCGCAAGCCCGCCCAGGCGGAATCCGTCCTGCTGGCGGTCCTCGACCGCCAGCCCAATCACATCGAAGCCATGGGGCTGCTCGCCGGCAGCTATGCCCTGCAGCTTCGCGATCAGGAGATGCGCCAGTTGCTGCAGCGCGTCGAGCAGATCGATCCCGACAACGCGCCAGCCTACCTGGAGGTGGCTGAGCAACTGGCTGCCCTGCGTCAGTACCCGCGGTCAGCCGAGATGTACAAGATCGCCATCGAGCGCGCCCCCTGGTGGCCGGCTGCGCGCAACGGCCTGGGCCTGCTCTACACGCAAAGCGGTGACGAAGACGAAGCCCGCGAAGTTCTCGAAGCCGCTTACGCCCTCGATCCCTTCAACTTCCGTACAACCAACTACCTGCGCCTGCTGGACGACCTGGCCGGCTTCGCCCGGCACGAAACCGAGCATTTCATCGTCCTCTACGACGCGCAAGCCGATCCCGTCATCCCCGAGTACTTCGGCGACTACATGGAACGCATCCATGGGGAGATCGCCGACGTCTTCAAGCACGAACCCGCCGTAAAGACGCTCATCGAGGTCTTCCCCTCGCATGATGCCTTCTCCGTTCGCACGACCGGCTCGCCATGGATCGGCACGGTCGGCGCAAGCACCGGCCGCGTCATCGCACTGGTCTCCCCGCGCGACGCCAAGGAAACCCTCGGCTCATACAACTGGGCTCAGGTGCTGCGGCACGAGTATGTCCACACCGTGACGCTCTCCGCGACCGACAATCGCATTTCGCACTGGATGACCGAAGGGCTCGCGGTGCTGGAAGAGCGTTCGCCCATGCCCTGGTCGTGGATCCCGATGCTTCATTACGCCGTCACCCATGACGAATTGTTCACGATGGACGCGCTGACGTGGGGATTCGTGCGTCCCCGCCGGCCGATCGACCGCCAGCTCGCCTATGCCCAGTCATTCTGGATCTGCAAGTACATCCAGGAGACCTATGGACATGACCGGCTGCTGGCGATGATGCAGGCCTTCAAGGAAGGCAAGGATCAGGACCAGGTCTTTGTTGACGTGCTGGGTAGGACGACGTCGCAGTTCACGGAGGAGTTCTTCGCGTGGACGCGCCAGCAGATTGCCGGCTGGGGGTATGACCAGCAGACCACCCGCCAGTATGAGTCGCTTCGCCGCGAGGGCGAGGAGCTCATCAAGTCGCGGCAGTTCGAGAAGGCGGCTGAGGTGTGGGAGCAAGCCGCGGCTCTGCGGCCCGTTGATCCGCTGCCGCATCAGCGCCTGGCCGGCGTCTATCTGCGGCTGAAGCAGACACAGAAGGCGATCGATCACCTCGACCGCCTGCACCGGGCGTCGCTGAAGGACAATCGCTATGCCCTGACGATCGCGCGGCTTTACCGCGATGCCGGGGATCTCGCCAAAGCCACCCAGTACGCCACCGAGGCGATCCACATTGCCCCCTACGACCTGCGCGCCCATCAACTCCTGGCCGAGCTGTACGAGAAATCCGGCGACCAACAGCAACTGGAGCGCGAGCGGCGCGTCATCGCCGCCCTGGAACAACTCCGCTCAACCGAACAGCGCTAAACGTGGCACGAGCGTCCCGCACGTGCAAGAGGTTTGGGAACCGCAGATAAACGCAGATCCTGCGACGTGGCTTGTGGCATGTTGCATGCAGCACGTTGACATCCACCGCAACGACTGATGTCAACGCGCCACCTGCAACAAGCCACATGCAATCAACTCTTTGAGCTCTTTGCGATCTCTGGGATCTCTGCGCTATCCCCCCTTCGCGACCTTCGCGGCCGCCGTTTCCGATCGCCGTCCATCACCCCTCCCGCACGCACTTGTGGAACAGCTCGATGAGCCGCCGCGTGATCGGGCCGACCTTGCCGGTGCCAACCGGCCGACCATCCACCTTCGTCACGGCGATGACCTCAGCCGCCGTGCCCGTCAGGAACATCTCGTCGGCAATGTACAGGTCCACCCGCTGCAGCGAGCGCTCCACAACGGGAATGTTGTTCTGCCGGCACAGGCGGATGATCACGTTGCGCGTGATCCCTTCCAGGATGCCATCGGTCGTCGTCGGCGTGCTGACCACGCCGTCGCGCACGACGAAGATGTTGTCGCCCGTGCACTCAGCCACGTTGCCGTCGTGGTTGAGCATGACCGCTTCGGGAACGCCGGCGTCGGCGGCTTCGATCTTCGCCAGGATGTTGTTGAGATAGTTGAGGCTCTTGACGCGCGGCGGGATCGCATTCGGATGATTGCGGATCACCGTCGCCGTGATGATCGACATCCCGTTCTCGTACATCTCGCGCGGGTACATGTCGATCGTGTCGGCAATGATGAAGACCGTCGGCCGCTCGCACTTGTTGGGATTCAGCCCCAGGTAGCCAACGCCGCGCGTCACGACCAGCCGCACGTAGCAGTCGGTAAACCCGCAGGCCTTGACCGTCTGCATCGTGGCGCCCACCAGCTCCTGCGCGGTGTACGGAATCTCCAGGCGGATCGCCCGGGCCGAGTCGTAAAGCCGGCGGAAGTGGGCCTCGGATTCGAAGATCCGGCCGTTGTAGACGCGGATCCCCTCGAACACGCCGTCGCCGTAAAGAAGGCCATGATCATAAACGCTGATCTTCGCGTCCTCCCTGGCAACAAGCTGTCCATCGATCCACACCTTCGCCGACATTGAGACTGCTCCTTTCAGATGGCAAAACGCCGCCCTGAAGGCGGCCCGGCGACGCACGCTTCGCCGCTACTGCGCTTTCTCGAGGCGACCGTTGTTCAACACCAGCACACGGTCCGCCTCCCGCGCCAGCGCGCGGTCGTGCGTCACCATGATGATCGTCTGCTTGTGTTCGCGATGCAATGTCTCCAGCACATCCATTATCTGCCGGCCGGTTTCGGAATCGAGGTTTCCGGTCGGCTCGTCGGCGAATAACACCTTCGGCTGGTTCATTAATGCCCGGGCGATGGCCACCCGCTGCCGCTCGCCTCCGGAAAGTTGCTGCGGGCGGTGCCGCAGGCGATGCCCCAGCCCCAGCTCCGCCAGAATGTCCTTCGCCCGCTGACGCAGCTGCGCCCGCTGGCGCATATAAGCCAGCCAGCCGTGCTGCACCATCGCCGAAATCAGCACGTTCTCGGTGACATTCAGCTCCGGCAGGAGGTGGTAGAACTGGAAGACGAATCCGAACTCGGTATTGCGGATGCGCGATCGCTCCCGGCCGCTGGCGCCCAGCAGGTCGCGGCCGTCAAACATCAGCGTGCCGGAATCGGCATCGTCCAGCGCGCCCATAATGTGTAGCAACGTGCTCTTGCCCGAACCGCTGCGGCCTTCGATGGCGACGAACTCCCCTTCGCGCACCGCCAGGTCCACGCCCTTGAGCACGTGGATGACGCTTTCACCCATCACGAAGTGCTTGGCCAGCCCCTGCGCCTGAAGAATCACCTTCGAAGCCGTCGGCGCGCGCGATGCGGATTGTTCGGTCGTCTGCGACATAGCTACTCGTACCGGAGGGCCTCGATCGGTTCCAAAGACGCCGCCCGCAGCGCCGGGATCAGCGATCCCAGCACCGACGACACCACCGCGACTGCCATGATCCAGGCCACCTCGACCGGATCCATCGTGCTGGGAATCGTATCAAATGCGTAAACCTGCGGATCCCAGATCTGCAGGTGGAACACCCGGCCCAGCCAGGCGTGCAGCTCGTTGATGTTCGACACGATCAGCCATGCCAGCAGCAGCCCGAGCCCGGCTCCGACCAGGCCGATCGCCAGGCCATACCCCAGGAAGATACTGGCTACGCCTTCGCGCGTCGCGCCGACGGCCTTGATGATGCCGATATCGCGCGTTTTCTCTACCACAATCATGTAAAAGATGCAGAAGATCAGGAACACCGCCACCAGGCTGATGATGCAGAACAGGATCGTCACCAGCAGCTTTTCCTTTTCGATCGCGTTGAGGAACACAGCCTGCGTGTCGCGCCAGGTCTGCACGTTGGGCGCGGTCCGCTCACTCATGCCGTGCTGGCGATACACCTCCAGCACGATGCTTCTTACCTGATCGCGAACGGCGTTCATGTCATGCCCGTCAGCAACGCGAATATGCAGCTCGCTGGTGCGCGGCGGGACGGGCGCCGGATTGCCGGCTTCGTCCGTCGCGTCGGGAACGCCGGCCATGTTCAGGTCCTGCTGGAGGATCTCAAACGGCACATACACCGTGTTGGCGTCGTACTGCCACACGCCCGTGTGGCTGTCATCAACGATCCAGTACGGCCGCTCGGACTTGTTGCGCAGATCCACCGTCACGCCGCCGGGATCGATCGCCATGACGGTGAGCTTGACGGGCAACTGGTACAGATCGTCACTTCGGCCGATCAGCCGGCCCCGCTCGTCGCGGTGGATCTCGATCACGCCGATGCCCGCGATCATGCCCGCCCATCGGGGGGCACTCTTGACGTATGCATCGGGCGCTCGAGGGCTGGCAAAGCGGGCAGCCGTCTCGTAGACCAGATCAGGATAGGGCAGCGCGTAGCTGGGATTCGCCAGGCCCTGCTCGGCCAGCTCCTGCAGCCGCCGCCGCTCGGCATCGGTGAGGGGCGTGGCCTTTTCCTCCGTCTCCAGCGGCGGCACAAACGACGGCCATCGCTCCCCTTCCCGCTGCTTGAGACCAAGGGCATATCGCTCGGTTTCCGTCAGCTCGCCCTTGTCCAGGGCCTCGAGATACCGCTTGTGCTGGCGCCACAGCGACTGCGGAAACGCGTTGACCGCACCGATCCTGTCGATCGGATACCCGATCACCTGCACGCCGTCGCCCTTCAGGTTGCCGATGTTGATCAGCCCAAAGGTGCGGATCACCGGCACCACCCCGCCCGGCCCGACGCCCGGCAACTGCTCGATCCGCTCAGCCATCTCCTGGTAATACGGGAACCCCGACGGATACCGGGCTGAAACGATCACCTCACCGCTCAGCCCCTGGAACGAGGCTGTGAACATCCGCAGCCATCCCCCCATCACGCTGATCACCACCAGCACCATGGTTGTGCACAGCATCACCGCAGCCAGCGACACCCAGGCGATCCGGCGCTTGCGGAGGTACTTGAGGATGAGGTGGAGTTTGTACATGGTGCTTGATGAATGATGAATGATGCATGAAGCATCAGCTGTCGACACCGCCCCTGGGCGAAATGCGACGACCCGCCTTCTGTTCGTTGGCTACCATCGCAATGAGCAGCTTAATGATCTTTGTAGCCAATTCGATCCGGTGCGCAACTACCTCCGGTTTGAGCAAATGGCGACCTTTGTAGTACCAGTCCCGCGATTCTCGCGCCGATCCTAAGGCATAGCCGTAGAACCGTGCCCGATCCTTGCTCGTGCAGCGGGAATATCCTTCGATTACACAACTGCTGATACGCGCTGTCGAACGAAGCAACTGATCACCGACTTCCTGCCCAGTACGATGTTTGAGTAGTTCTCGCCCATCGGACCAGGCCAGGTCCGACATGAACAGGCTGAGGCGGTAGGCCTCAATCCGCCACACCGGATCTTCTCAAATCTGAGCCGGCACAGACGCCTCCCACTCGTCGTAGGTCATGGAGCCCTCCGGCCGGCTGTTTCATGCATCATTCATCATTCGTCACTCCTCCTGCACCGGACGCATGAGCGGGAACAGAATCACGTCCCGAATGCTCGGCGCCCCTGTCAACATCATGACGAGGCGATCAATGCCGAGCCCCAACCCGCCGGCTGGCGGCATGCCGTAGCGGAGGGCTGTCAGGAAATCTTCGTCCACCTTGTGCCGTTCGGCTTCGTCGCCGACCTGGCGATGGAAATGCTCCGCCTGCACGTCCGGGTCGTTCAGCTCCGTATAGCCGGGGCTGATCTCCTGGCCGTTGATCGCCAGCTCGTACACATCCGCAAAATACGGATCCTCGCGGCTGGCCCGCGCCAGCGGGATGATCACCGATGGTACGTGCGTCACGAAGCAGGGATCGATCAATGTCGGCTCGATGAGCTTTTCGTAGACCTCCACAAGCTGCTCAGCCGGCGACAGCGTCTGCAGATGCCCCACCGGCTGAGCCGCTTCGCTGCCGCTGCGCCGACTAACCAGCTTCTCGATCAGCTCAGGACAAGCCTCCTGCAGCGGCCGCTTGTCGAACTTCCAGCCGGTGCGTTCTTCGACGAGATCCGCCATCTTCACGCGACGCCACGGCCGCGCCAGGTTGATCTTCCGGACGACATTGCCCTCCGCGTCCTTATGCTCGATCACCAGGCTGCCGAAGACGTTCTGTGCAACGGTACAAATCAGCTCCTCCACCAGCTCAGCCATCGTCTCCCAGCTGCCGAACGCCTCGTACAGCTCGAGCATGGTGAACTCGGGATTGTGCCGCGGGCTGATGCCTTCGT
>CALEKX010000132.1 GCA_937904525.1 uncultured Phycisphaerales bacterium | reverse complement strand
GGCACGCTATTGCGTGCCGAAATCGCCCGCGCAGCATCCGCGGCAGGCAATAGCCTGCCCTACACGTCGGCGAAGCTCCAAGTTCCGACCACCAAGTTCCAAGGAAGTTCCAAACACAAAAAAACCAAATACGAAACACCAAAAAAACAAGGCAATCGAGTTGCCGCAAGTGACAAGTGACCGATGACAAATCAAGCGAGCGCAGCGAGCTTGTCCAGCACCTGCTGCTCATGGCCATCGGGTTTGACGCTGCGGAAGACGTGCTCGATCTTGCCATCGCGGCCGATGATGAAGGTCGTTCGCACCACGCCCATCGACGTCTTGCCGAAGCGGACCTTCTCCTGCCAAACGCCGTAGGCTTCGCAGATTGCGTGATCGGGATCAGCCAGCAGCGGGAAGTTGAGGTGATACTTCTCCGCGAACTTCGTCACGTCCTCAACGGGGTCCGGGCTGACGCCCAGGACGGCGACGTCCTGCTTGTGGTAGTCCGCGATGCGATCGCGGAAGCCGCAGGCTTCGGTCGTGCAGCCGGGGGTGTCGGCACGGGGGTAGAAGTACAGCACCACCCGCTGCTTGTTGCGAAACTGCTTCAGGCTGTAGGTCTTCCCATCGCTGGCTTGAAGGGAAAAATCCGGGGCAACCGTACCGACGGACAGGATCTCATCTGCCATCCCAATCTCCTTCCACAAGCGGGACTCGAATCAGCCCCAATCAAAGGGCCAAACGCCCCGGAAGTCAATTCACACCCAGCCGCTGATCTGCCTCCCAGCGGGGGCTCAGATCGCCTCTAACACTCGCTTTCGCCTGCGCTTACCAGCAGCCTGAACCGAAATTACAGCCGACAGGGCTCAGGTTCCGATAACTGAGGAGAGGTGGACGGTCTGCACGCCGACCGCCGATGGAGAGAACATCATGCTCACGCAAACGCGTCCCGATTCAGCCCAGTCGTTCACGCTGAAGTTCGATCCTGACTCTCAGGAGCGTCGCCGGGGCCTTCGCATCCGCCAGACGCGGCCGGTGAAGGTCTTCATTCCGTCGGCTGCCCGTTTTGTTGGCGGCCAGACGCAGGACATCAGCTCGACGGGCCTGCGGCTGGAGCTGCCGCGGTCGGCACCGCTGCGCCAGGGCGGGCTGCTGAATGTGCATGTCGGCCTCGACGGCACGGGCTCGACGCTGGCCTACCGCCGCCAGATGCTCCCCGCGCGGATCATTTGGGTCGATCGCGAAGACTCGACCAAGCTGATCGCGGGCGTGGAGCTTCTCGCCTCCGTCGCCGCCGGGCTGGATGCAGCCTGACGCCGGCTATCCCGCGAATACTTCGGAACCACAGGTGAACACGGATTAACACAGATGAGTCACTGCGCTCATCTGTGTCCCCTCTCGTTGGCCGTTGGCGGTTGGCCGTTGGCAATCGCGGCGAAGCTCCAAATCCCAAACAACCAAACACAAAACACCCAACAACAAGGCGATCGAGCTGCCGCAGGTCACCGGCAACCCGTCACAAATCCGCAATCCGAAATCCCAGATCACCCAGGTGTAACAATCGCCTCGCTGCTGCCGGAGGCGAAGAGCTGCCGCTCGTAGAGCTGGCGGTAGACGGGGCAGGTGGCCAGCAGTTCCTCATGCCGGCCCTGGCCGACGATCTGGCCACGCTCGATCACCACGATCGTGTCAGCCGACAGGATCGTGCTGAAGCGGTGCGCGATCACGAACGTCGTCCGCTCGTGCATGAGCTGCTCGATCGCCTGCTGGATGAGATGCTCGGACTCGGCATCGATCTGGCTGGTCGCCTCGTCGAGGATCATGATCGGCGTCTGACGGTAGATCGCGCGGGCGATGCAGATGCGCTGCTTCTGCCCGCCCGAGAGCTGCGCACCATGCTCGCCGAGCAGCGTGTCGTAGCCGTCGGACTTCTCCATGATGAACTCATGGGCGAAGGCCTGCTTCGCCGCCGCGATGACGCGATCGCGGTCGGGCCGCGCCTCGCCATAGGCGATGTTCTGTTCGATCGTGCCGGGGAAGATGACCGAATCCTGCGTGACGATGCCGATCTGGCTTCGCACGCTGCGGAGCGTCGCATCGCGCAGATCGACGCCGTCGATCATGACGCGCCCCTGCTGCGGATCGTAGAACCGCGGCAGCAGCGCCAGCAGCGTCGTCTTGCCCGAGCCGTTGCGCCCGACGACGGCGACGCTCGTGCCCTTCTTCACCGTCAGATCGATGTTGGACAGTGCCGGCGATGACGCGCCGGGGTAGGTGAACGTGACGTTCTCGAAGGTGATCTCCCGCTGGATCGGCGGGAGCTTGATCGGCAGAGATTGCGGATCCGTGGTGGATGCGGGGTTGCGGCCGCCCACCGCCGGCTGCCCGCTGCCCACTTCCACCACCGCCCGCACGCTGCGGCGCCGTTCGATCGGCACAGCCAGCATCTCGAAGATGCGTGCCGCGGCTGCGTTCGATTTTTGCAGCGTGTTGTTGACCTTGGTGACCTTGCGCAGTGAGTCGGCCATGCCCGCCAGGCAGGCCATCACCATGATGAAATGCCCCGGATCGAGCGTGCCGGCTTTGAGCACCAGCCACGCCGCATAGATCATGATCGCGCCGACCATCAGGAGCATGAGCGTCTCGATGATCGGCGAGCTCATCGCGTCGATCCGGCTGAGCTTGACCTGCTGGCGGACGACATCGCGCATGACGCGCTTGTAACGGCGGCGCTCGTAGGCTTCGGCTGAGGCGCCTTTGACCACGCGGATGCCGATCAGCGAGCCTTCAAGCTGCCCCAGCACGGTTGCCGAGCTCTGCAGCATCTTGCGGCTGGCGCGCCGCATCTTCTTGCCGAACTGATGGATCAGCACCACCATCGCCGGCGCGAAGATGACGATAAACAGCGTCAACCGCCATGAGAAAAACAGCGCCAGCCCAAAGCTCATGGCCGCCTTGATCGGCTCCTGCACCGCCTTGCCGAGGATGGCCTTGAAGCCGTCCTGAAGCTGACCGGCATCCTGGATGAGGCGGCTGGTAACGTCGCTGGTCCCCTTCAGGCTGAAAAAGCCCAGCGGCATGTGCAGGACATGGTCATACAGGTGACGGCGGATGTCCTCCACCGCGAGGATGGCAGCCTTCTCGCCCCAATACTCCTGGAAAAACCGCACGAAGTTGCCAAACGTCGCCAGCCCCGCCAGCACGGCAAACACGACCGCGATCGACCAGACCGGATCGCGCGGCAGGGAATACGCCAGCCGATGGCCGACACCCAGATGCCACGGCAAAGCGTCGAGTGTCACAGCCACTTGCCTCTCGGGCGCAAGCGCGAGCGTAACCGGGCCCTGAAGGATGGCCAGCTCCTGCAGGATGCCCTGCCCGCCCCCGGGGGGCTGTTCCGCCTGCGCGGCGATGATCTCATCCCCCGCTCGCAGGCCCGCCAATGCAGCCTTGCCACCCGGCTTGACCTGCACAATTCGGACGGCTTCTTCCTCCGCCAGGCGCACATCCAGCCGTGCCTCGATGACCTGCCGGTCCATCCACGCCTGCACGCTGTCGCCGTAGATCAGCACGCGCAGGATCGGCAGCATGGCCGACAGGCCCGACGTGAACGCCGCCCCCACGACAAACGCGCAAACAATCGACACCACCACCAGCCGCCGATGCGGATAGAGATAGGTCGCGGCCCGCCAGAAGTCTGCGGTGGATTTGGATTTACGGCGGGTCTCTTCACTCATGGGCGGAACGTCACTCTGTCGATAACCTTGTTATCGGACGCCAAAGACCTTTTATTGTACAGGTTCCGATGACTTTCTTCACTGAAAGGAGCCGGGCAATCTGAGAACGACCGTCGCCTCCCCATGGCGCAGGCCAAGTGCCTGCGTCCGCCTGATCGTCGCGGGCTGGCCGCCCGTGCCACAAGGCGCCAGGCCCCTCGTTCTCCTGTCCTGATCCCCCATGCCGCCACCCATTCCTCTTTCCCAGCCGGATATCACCAGCGTCGAGATCGACGCCGTCAATGAGGTTCTGCACTCTTCGACCCTCTCGATCGGACCGAAAATCGAGGCTTTCGAACGCGCCTGCGCGAACATCGCAGGCAGGCGGCATGGGATCGGCGTCAACTCCGGTACCAGCGGCTTGCACCTGGCGCTGCTGGCAGCCGGTGTGAAACCCGGCGACGAGGTGATCACCACCCCCTTCAGCTTCGTCGCCAGCGCCAACTGCATTCTCTACGTCGGCGCCACGCCCGTCTTCGTCGACATCGACCCGCAAACCCTCAACATCGACATCGACAAGGTCGAAGCCGCCATCACCCCCCGCACCAAGGCCATCGTCGCGGTCGAGGTCTTCGGCCATCCCGGCGGAATGATCGAGCTCGAGCAGATCGCCCAGCGGCATGAGCTGATCCTCATCGAGGATTCATGCGAAGGCTTCGGCGGCCGCACCAAGGACCGTGCGCTGGGCAGCTTCGGGCGGGCCAGCGTCTTTGCGTTCTATCCCAACAAGCAGATCACGACCGGCGAAGGCGGCATGATCGTCACCGATGACGACGTGCTGGCGGACACCTGTCGCGCCCTGCGCAACCAGGGGCGCGAGGGCATGGCGTGGCTGGCGCATCAGCGGCTGGGCTACAACTATCGCATGAGCGAGATCCAGGCGGCGCTGGGGCTGGCGCAGACATCGCGCCTCGAGGAGATCCTCGAGTCCCGTCGGCGCGTGGCGCATCTGTACATGGATTGCCTGATGACCAACCGCTACCTGGTCCTGCCGACACTTGATGACGACCACCTGATGAGCTGGTTCGTCTTCGTGGTGCGTCTCAATGACCTGTTTGTACCGGGCGATCGCGACCAGATCATGGCGCGCCTGCGCGCCGAAGGCATCGGCTGCAACAACTACTTCCCCCCCATCCACCTTCAGCCGTACATGGTCGAGCGGTTCGGCTTCCAGCGGGGCAGCTTCCCGGTGTGCGAGTACATCGCCTGCCGCACGCTCGCGTTGCCGTTCTTCACGCGCATGACGGAGTCCCAGGTCCTGCGCGTCTGCAAGACACTGGAACGCGTGCTCGAACAGCAACTGATGAGCCGGTCGGACAGGTTCTAGGGTTGGTGTTTGGTGTCTTGTTGTTTTGTGTTTGGCTGCTGACTGCAGACCGGCGACTGCCAACTCTAACTGCAGACTGCCGACCGCAGACCGCAGACTAATCCGCCGCCTGCTGCCTGCTGCCTGCCGCCCTAGAACGGCGGCGGTTCGCCGCGCTTCCACCAATCGGCGTCGGCGCCGCGGTCGTGGCTGGAGGTGGGATCGTCCACGTCGCGGTATTCCTGCTCGACATCCGCCTGGAACTCCTCGTGCTCGCGCACGATGGTCGCCAGCAGCGAGCCGAAGACCGTGCTGACACTCCGCAGCACGTCGGCATCCTGATCGGTGAACGGCTTGTCGTCGTCGCGGAACAGCGTGATGACAGCCAGCGAATCGGCCATGTACGTGCAGTTGGCCGACAGGATCGACTGCCCTTCCAACATCGCCAGTTCCTCACGCGTGAGCATGTCCTCGGCTTCAGCCGCGCCGAAGTGCACCAGGCCCTTGCGCAGCGTCAGCGGCACAATCCCCTGGCGCATCGCGTCCGTCAGCTTGCGATCGCCGGCGATCGTGTACTTCATGTACGCGCCGAGCTGGAAATCGCTCACATCAGCCGCCAGCCAGATCGCGATGTTGGCGTAGCCCATCTCGCGCAGCAGCCAGTCCATCGTGTGGCAGAGCATCTGCTCGAGATCGCCAGCCTTCTCCAGATGGCGGCGGAAGCCTTCCTGCGTGCGGACGGTGTCGAACTGCTTGGACAGCTCGCCGTACGCCGTGATCAGATCGTTGCACAGCAGATCGACCTTGCGGCTGACGACCTTGCGCGCCTCGTTGAGGCGACGGACGGCGTCGCGGAGGCGATCGAGGCGCTTTTCCTTGCGGGCCAGATGCGCCTGCCGCTGCAGCGCCTTGCGGACGCGCTCGATCAGATGGCTGATGTCGAACGGTTTGGGGACAAAGTCGAGCGCGCCGGCGCGGATCGCGGAGATCGCGCCTTCGATCGTCGGTGCGCCGGTGATGACGATGGCGGACGCTTCCGGCTGGCGTTCGCGCAGCAGCGGCAGCAGGCTCATGCCGTCGCCGTCGGGCAGGTGGATGTCAGCCACCATCAGCTCGATGCGGTCGTTTTCGAGGATGCGGCGGGCTTCGCGCAAATCGCGCGCACACACCAGGCGGCACTTGACCTGCCGACCGACCGTGTCGCTGATCAGTTCGAAGAGCGTGGGCTCATCGTCGACGATCAGCACGCGGGGTGTCAGCACGTTGAGGGACGGCGTCTTGGTTGCGACTGGGGACATACTCACTTCCCTATTGCCTGTCGTGCAGCCTGGCGTCTGCTGCAAAACCGGTCCGCTGAATCGGACCCTTCGATGCTGGATGACCGGTCCGCCGAGGCGGACCCCACAGACGCTCCGCGCGAGTTACGTTGCCGCCTTCCGTTGCGGCACGACGATCGTCGCCGTCTCATTCGGCGCTGCCGGCAGCAGCAGCAGGACTCGTGTCCCGTGATCGACCCGGCTTTCCAGGCGAATCGATCCGCCGCTGGACTCGACCCACCGCAGGGCTTTGGCCAATCCCATGCCCCGGCGGCGGCCGGCTTTCAGATTGCTGAAGAACGGATCAAACGCGTGCTTGATCGTCTTCTCGTCCATTCCCACGCCGTTGTCGGTGATCGTCACCGCGACGCGGCAGGAATACGGATCGAAGGCGGCATGCACTTCGACCTGCCCCTGCGTCGGGTCGGTCGCCAGAACAGCGTTGAGCAGGATCTCGGCCAGTGCCGAGGAGATCTGCTCGGCATCGACGTTCACCGGCGGAATATCACCGACGGCGATCTCGATGCGCCTGTCTTTTACATCGGTCTGTTGGCGGACCTCATGAAGCGCACGATCGACAAGATCCGCAAGATCGGCAGGAGCCGGCTTGGGCGGCTGCGGTTTCGCATAGTGCATCAGTTCGGTGATGATGTCACTGATGCGATGGGTCTGCTCGTAGATCAGTTTGGCGGACTGCTTGAGCTTGGGATCATCAAGCTGCGACGCCAGCAACTGCGAGCGGCCGCTGATGACCGCCAGGGGGTTATTCATCTCATGCGCGGCGCCGGCAGCCATCTCGCCGATGCTGATGAGCATCTTCGACCGCAGGATTTCGTTCTGGGCGTTGTGAAGCTGGCGGTTGGCTTCGGCGAGCTGCTCCGCGAGCGTGCGGGCTTCTTCGCGGATCTGCGCGGTCCGCAAGGCAAGGCTCCAGCCGGAGGCGATGGCTGTCAGCTCCTGCACCTGCGTGCTGAGGCGCTGGGCTTCGCCCGCAGGCGCGCCCCAGACGATCCCCCCGATGCACTGGCCGTCGGCTTCCAGGCAGATCCAGTACCGCTGCTCATGGCTGAGCCGCGGGCTGATGGCTGAGACGATCCATTCCATCTCATCGCCTGCAGCCAGCACCGGGCCGTCGCCCTCGGGTTTGCAGGGACGATTGGGGCAATCGACCAGCGTGTTCTCGAACACGCAGCCGGTCTCGTCGAACAACAGCGCCTCGGCAAATGCCTGCCCCGGCGGCAGCGAGAACGCGCACAGCGTTTTCACATCCAGCACACCCACAGCCGTCTGCCCGACGGCTTGCAGGACGGTCTGCGGCGGCGCGTCGGGACGCAGTTCGGACTGAAAACCCGACAACGCATCGAAGAATTTCGCGCGAATGGCCAGCCGGCGGTTCTTGGACGCCAGTTGCTCGGTGACGCGCCCCAGCTCGCGGTTGGCGCGGCTGAGCGCCTGCTGATACAGATCGTTGCTGCTGGCGCGACCCAGACCCAGCGCCTGCGCACGCGGTTCGATGCGGGCAACCAGATTCTGCAGGACCTGCTTGATGTGGTCCTCGGTGAGGCCCACCGCATCCAGCAGCACCTGTCGCGGCACGGTGAAGGTGTAGTTGCCGCTGTAGCCGAGATGCTGCTCGCGCACGAGCATGTCGGCCAGCGTCACGAGATTGACCATGCGCGGATTCTTGACCGTCGCCGGCAATGCCTGCGGCAACTGGCCATGCAGCCAGATGGAATCACGGATAGCGGGAGGAAGCTGCCACCGCTCAGCCAGCCGCTTGCCGACGACCATGTGGTCCAGGCCGATGACCTTCCGCTCGACGTCGGCGATGTTGCCGCGGAGCATCTCCACGGCTTCGACGACGCGATCGAAGCTCTTGGGCAGCACCGCATCCAGCGCGACCTTGCCCAGATCATGCAGCAAGCCGCAGACGAAGGCCTGCGACGGCTCGATCCCCGCATCCTTGCGGTAGATCTCGGCCAGCGTTTCAGCCATCAACTCTGCGCAGCAGGCGACGGCGATGGAGTGTTTCCAGAAATCGTCGCGGACGAAGTGGCAGAACTTCCGCTGAGGCCCCGTACCGAAGGTTTCGAAGACCGACACCGCCAGCACGGCGCTGCGGACGGCTGCGAATCCAAGCAGCACGACGGCGCGATCGACGCTGTTGACCTCGCCGCGGACGCCCATGTCCGGCCGATGCACCAGGTGCAGGATCCGGGCGGTGAGCGAGACGTCCGACTCGATCAGCTTGACCACATCCCGCGCCGAGGACTGATCATTCCCCGTCACCTCCAGCACCTGCATCGCCACAGCCGGCAACGTCGGCAACTGCTCGAGCTGCTGAAGGATCAGCTCTGTGCGTTTGGCGTCGAGATGGTCGGGGGCGGCTTGCATGGTCGTAGTCTGCAGTCTGCAGTCAGCAGTCTGCAGTTAATGCTCCCTCAACGATCGAAGTAGTCCATTGATAAGCCGGCCGACCTCTCCTGCCAGCTCCAGCAGGGGCTCTGTCTGTTGCTCATCAGCCAAGTGCAAACGGTGGGCAAGGTACAATTGAGTTTCGACTTCCTGCAGTGAGCCATGCGCGATTCGGAGGAACTGGATGAACTCATTGTCATTGCCCCTCCCTTCGCCCTCGGCAATGTTCGATGCGATGGAGACGGCTGCACGGCGAAGTTGCGAGACCAGTCCGAATCGTTCGTTGTCTGGGAACGATCGCGTGAGGTCATAGATGCCCGTCGCCAGGTCCATGGCCTTCTGCCAGGCGGTGAGGCGGCGGTAATTCCGTGCGGCCATCGATCCTCCACTGCAGACTGCTGACTGCAGACCGCAGACTGGCGTCACACTCCCAGCAATTGCCCAATCCTCTCAATCAGCTTCTCAATATTGAACGGCTTCTTCACGAACTCATCGGCGCCGGCTTTGAGCAGGTCGTTGATCTCGTCCTGGTTGACCACGCCGGAGACGATGATGATTTTTGTCTTCTGGAAGTTGGGGTTCTGGCGGATCGTCTTGCAGACCACGTTGCCGTTGATGTCCGGCAGCATGTAGTCGAGGATGATCAGGTCCGGAGCGAACTCATGCGTGAGGATGCCCGCGTCGTAGCCGGTCGAAGCCGTCTTCACCTCGAACCGACCGTCGCGGTTGAGCACATCCACGAACAGCTCCACGATCTCAGGATCGTCATCGACGACCAGAACGCGGCTCTTGCCGCTTTCGAGGCTGTCCGGCGGGATGCCGTTATCCTTCATGAAGGCGATGAGGGCTTCGCGGGGGATGCGGCGGAAACGGCTTCCGGGGACGCGGAAACCCTTCAGCCGCCCGGAGTCGAAACAACGGATGATCGTCTGCTGAGAAACCTTGCAGATCTCTGCGGCTTCGCCGGTGGTGAATACCGTCTTCATGTCCGATAACTCCCATTCCACGCTTGGGGGTCGATGCCGTGCCTGTTTGCACGGCTTGTATGTCGATGCCGTGCCTGTTTGCACGGCTTGTATAACGGATGGGACCGCCGGCAAAGGATTGGCGATCTTATCCATCTTTCCTAATTTATACATCGGCCCCAAGAGTTGACAACTTGAACCGGGCATGCCGGTTGAGGGGTTTGGGGTATCCGGCTGCCAGCAGCAGTCGGCTGTCGGGAGTTGAGACAGTGGGGAACGGCAGAAGTTGGCAGGCGGCAGGCGGCGGATGGCAAGCGTTGGCAGTTGGCGATAGTAAGGCGATCCCCTTACGAACTCACAGCGCGCAGGACCGCTACTTGAGATTTGGAACTTGTCTGTTTGTAACTTCTTTGGAACTTAGAGGTTGGACCTTGGAGCTTCCCACCCAGACAGCGTCCACATCCCACGCCGCCCCCAGCCAACCGCCAACTGCAAACTGCAGTCTGCCAACTACTTATTGAGCACCAACCACCCCACCACGCACACCGCTGCCAGGGCGCTGATCGACAGGAAGATCGCCACAGCCAGCATGGTTGTGAAACGCGTGTTCTGCTTGAGCAGGATCCGCTCGAGCTGGCCGTCGCGGGCGTTGATGTTGTCCCGCACCTGCTGGAGCACCTGGGCGCTGCTGGCTGACGTCGTGCTGACCGACTGCATCGCCGCCCCGACGCTGCCGAGGGTTTCGCTGATCCGCTGATCGTGGCGGGACAGGTCTTCCATGCGCTCGCGCAGCTCGTCGAGCGTCCTCTGGTCGGCTGCATGGGCCTGGCTGAGGCGATCGAGGATCTCCGCCAGCTTGGCCTGCTGGCTGTTGGCAGCCGCGACCTGCTGATGGATCGCCTTGAGCGTCTCAGCCTGAACGCGGTTGCTCTCCGGAAGGGTCTCCAGCGCCGCCGGCAGATGGGACAGGTACTGCAGCAGCTCGTCCTGCCGGTCGGTCTGCCGCTCGAGGTTGTCCCGGACGGTCTGGAGCAGGTCGGTCAGGGCGTCAAACCCGTTCTGGAGGTTCTGGATCGCCTGATCGCGGCGGGCCCACGGACGAAGGAACGTCCCGCGGCGCGTCTGGACGCGCTGCAGACCCGTCTGGTCACTGGCTTCCAACGGAAGGTCGCTGCTGGAATGTCGGCGGAAGAACCGTGCAAGCCGTCCGAGCAATGTCGCGTCGTCCACGAAGCGCCTCCTTCCGTGCGTCAACAATCCAAACGGGCCAGGCCGGCATCGAGTCGCACGCTTCCCAATCCGGCTCCGAGCGGTCGGTATGCAGTGCAAAGCACTCTACCATCCGAAGGGGAATGGGCAAAGAGGGCATTGTGTTTCGTGCTCGGTGCTTGGTGTTTTGTGCTTGGTTCCTTTGGTGTTTTGGTGTTTGGAGCTTCTTTGGAGCTTGGTGGTTGGAGCGGTCCGGCACGCAATAGCGTGCCCTA
>CALEKX010000131.1 GCA_937904525.1 uncultured Phycisphaerales bacterium | reverse complement strand
CCGCTCGTGCGAAATCAGAAAGGTCTTGCCCCGCAGGAGAAGGAACGCGTCACCGAGCTGCTCTATCAGGCCAACGAGCTGGAGGATGCCGCCCGGTCCGCATTGGCAGAGCTACAAGCCGCCGCCGACCTGTCGGCTGACACCCGTTCAGCCGTGGTCCAGGTTGAACTGTTGCTGCACAGCGGCGTCGTCCTGCGGCTGGGCCGTCTGGAGACAACCACCCCGGTCATGCTCCAGGGGCCCTTGAAGCTGGTGTCTGGTGATTGTGGCGGCAGGCACGCCATCGTGCTGATCGAAGGTGATGCGGCTGCAGGCTATCCGTTGAACAGTGCCGTCTATCCCGACCCGGCGATGGAGGCATTCAACCGGGCTTTGTCCATCAAGTTCTGAAAGCAAGACCTACGCCATGGACGTCAACTACATTAATCCGTTTCTGATCGCGATGCGCGACGTGTTCAACACGATGGTTAACCTGCCTCTGGAGGCCGGCAAGCCGTACCTGCGCCAGCACAACGAGCCGACGTACGCCGTCTCAGCCGCGATCGGCATCTCGGGCAACGTCACCGGCGCAGCCGTGCTGAGCTTTCCGCTGGAGGTAGCGATCGCCGTCGCGTCAGCCCTTTCAGGAACACAGTTGAAATCACTGAACCAGGACTGCGTCGATGCCCTGGGCGAGATCGCCAACATGGTCGCCGGCGGCGCCAAGGCGCAGATGCCCGGCACGGGAAACAAGCTGTCGCTGCCAAATGTCGTCCTCGGCCAGCATCGTGTGGCGTTTCCGCGCGGCGTGCCGATCATCGTGATCCCGTTCGACACGCCGGCAGGACGCTTCATCCTCGAGATCGCATTCAAGGCTGTTGCGGTCCCGGCGCAACAAGCGGCGGCTTGATCCGGGATCAGCCGCCGCTTAGTGGGGAGGGGGGGGTCTGATGGTCTGCTTAGCCGATCGGTCCGCCGCTGACGGCGGGAGGATGCGCTGGATGCCGCATTTCGACGGGATCGATCGGCCAACGGCTAGGGAGCATCAGGCTGTGGGGTCATTTCGTTGCGCAGGACGCCGTTCAGGCGGTACTGGTACATGTGCTCGCCGACCTGCCGGGCGGCTTGCCACATCTCCTCGTACGGGATGTCCGTGACATCGACAAAGCCGATTTGATAGGCCTCGCCATCGCCGCGGCCGGTGAGCGGCTGATCGCGGTACTGGAAGTAGTGCGCCCCGACGATCTTCGGATGCACCAGCGCGCCCTGCATGAAGCGGATGTACGCGTGCGCCCGGTCCTCCGGCGTCGCCCCCGCCCAGCACAGGCTCGGGCGGAACATGCCCCGCTGGAGGAGCCCGAAGTGAAACTCGCCGATCAGCACCGGCACATCCGGGAACTCCTCCATCGGAAACCCAGCCGGGCTGAACGAGTAGATGTTCACCGACAGCACATCGACGTGCCGCGCGGCGACGTTGTACAGATCAGGTCGCACCGCATCGGTGCTGATGAAACGCGCGCCAAGGTACAGCCGATGCGGCGCGACAGACTTGATCGCCTCGCGGGCCAGCGAGAAGTACCGATCCACCATCTTCTCGAAGAACGCGACCGCGTCGGCTTCGTAGGCCTTGTTCTGCGGCACATCGGTCGCCAGCAGCATGGCTTCCCAGCTTGCGTGATTGGTGCCCCAGGCCTCGTTCAGCCGCTCGATCGTCTGGTACTTCTGGCGCATTGCGTCGACCAGCGCCTGCTTGGCGGCCTGCTCGGGCGGGCAGCGCAGGATGTCGTCGACGATCCTGGGCCGGCCGCCGCGATTGCCGAAATCCAGCTCATTGTCGATGAAGTAGCCGATGCACATCGGGTCGTTGATCGACCGGGCATAGATCGGATGCTTCTGCATCTGCTCGGCAAACAGCGACTTCATCCACGTCTCATAGGCGGGATCGAACACGTCGTAGAACTTCACCTTCGACGCCGCCAGACGCGGCATCCGCCAGTTGAAGTCGGTCAGTTGCAGCGTGTATGGCGTTGTGCCCAGCTCCATCAGCTCCGGGCGAGACCAGTTGCCGATCGTGTTCATGCCCCATGCCTCAAGCCGCCGGGAAACCGTGCGGAAGTAGGCTGACTGGTACTGCGATGTGCCGTACTTCTCGCGCAGGGCGCGTTCGGTCGGCTGATAGGCATTGGTGACGTCATCGGGCAGCTCGGCAAACCATTTGCGATTCTCGGCTGTGACGCGCAGCGCGTCGTTGTAAGCCGAGATCACGTCCAGCCCGTGTGAAAAGAACAACCGCCCTTCCGGATCGACCAGGTACCACTTGCCCTCGTACTTTTCCGTACGGAAGGCGCCAGTGGCTTCGAGCTGCGGCCCATCCGCCCAGCCGCCGAAGCGGTTCCACGCCGCCGGCCGCTTGGACTCAGCCAGAAGCGCCAGCTCGGCTGCATGCGCCTTGCGCAGGTCCTCGGCTGAGCGAACCTTCCCCGGCCAGTCTTCGTGCATGAACTGGCCGTAGGCATCGATGAAGGGGAAATACTGATCCAGATACGCCGGCCGTTGGGGCGTAACCGGCCCTTCCAGCCGCAGATTGCTCAGCCGGCAGTAGACCAGGTCCTTGCGCGCCGGCTCATACGGCCACTGCATCTGGAAGCTGATGGCCGAGATCCGGCTGGTGTCGAGCGTGCGGATGCCCGGCACGCCCTGCGGCGCGGCATACTTCCACTCATGCGGCAACGGCATGCGGATCGTCCGCTTTTCGCCAGGGTTCAGGCCGATCCCAACCGTCGCCTCGCGCAGATTGCGCTCCTGCCATGTCCCCGTGGCGATGAACATGTTGAGGCGCATCTGCGATTTCGGCGACAGATTCTCGATGTCCAAGGCGAGAACCTCCGCGCGCGACAGATCCCAATGCGCCTGGCCGCGCGGCGGCGCGATCGACAGCGCCGCGTTGCCGCGGGGATCATCCATGCGGAGAATGATCGCCCCGTTCACAAACTCGTAACGGAGACTCCCTCCCCCCTGCTTGCTCAGTTGAGCAGAAGACAACGGAAGCGGCTGCGCCAAACCGATCGCCGCCAGTGCGAGCAACCCCAGGCAGAACGACACACTCTGCTTCAGACGCAACATGACAACCCTCAGTTCAACGCAGCCGCTCAGGACTCCTCAACGACACTGTAGCCACTATCGATTGCGGCCAAGCCGCGTCGACAGCACCATCAGTCCGCCCAGCATCAGCCCGACGGACGCAGGCTCGGGCACAACCGTCAACGTGCCCGAACCGGAAAACACAGCCTGCACCGACTGGAACCCGGTTGGAGCCGTCGTCGCACTGTAGACACCGCCGGGAAGCAGCTCGCCGTCGATGCGAAGCTCCGCGATCGTCAGATCCGCATCCAGCACGATGCTCCCCTCCTGCGGGGAGATCAGCGACAGGATGGTCGACGACGACAGCGCCGTCTCGCTGGCCAGTTGCAGGATCGCCCCGCTCTCGACCGTGACGGCTTCGCCACTGAGCGATCCGCTGACCACCAGCCGGCCTTCGCGGACGACGGTCGGGCCGGTGTAAGTGTTGGCGCCGCTCAGCGTCGTGATGCCGTTACCGATCTTGATGAACCCGCTGCCGGGCGTGCTTTCGCCGATGACGGCTGCGATGTTCAGATTGCCGTCACCGCCGATGTAGTTGTTGGTGCCCGACAGGGTGATCGACGACAGCACCGCCGTTGCCACGGCATTGCCGGCGCCTTCGCCGTTGTTCAGGACGACCGTTGGAGCCGAGGTATACCCGCTGCCCGGGGCCGTCATGTGCACATGGCTGACACCGGCAGCGCTGTTGCCGCTCTTCCAGACGCGAACAGCCGCGCCGCTGCCGCCGCCACCGGTGATCGTCGCCGTCACCTTATCCCAGCCGAGGCTGCCATAGTCCGAGCCGCCGTTGCTCAGCACGATCGCGGCGATACCGTTGTCGACCGTGGCTGTGCTGCCGGCGACGCTGTTGAACAGCGACGCGCCATGCGTCGAGCCGTCCAGGACGATCGGCTCGTTCACGGTGATGTTGCCCGCCAGATCGATCGCCGCTGCCGCGACCGCGCCGCTGGCGATCGTCTTGCCGGCTTCACGGCCGACCGTGTACTGCCCGCCATATCCCAATGCCCAGTCGCTGGTTGCGCGCACCGTGCCGCCATCGATGCGGACATCGCCGCTGTAGACGTTGGCGCTGTGGCTGAGCGTCAGCGTGCCGCTGCCTTCCTTGTGGATATGGAACAGGCCGTTGCTCTCATACAGGTTGGCCGTGTTGCGGATGAGATTGTGGGCCGTCCAGTCGCCCGAGCCGTTGAACCGCAGCGTATGCGTGCCGGCGCCGCCGCCGTTGAACACGATGTCGCTGTTGATCGTGGCGAGGTTGGACGAATGGTTGGTGAAAACATGCGTCTGGCCACTGGCATTGCCGACACCATACGCCACAGCCGATCCCTCGCCATCGCCCAGAGAAAACGCGCCGGCACCTTCTGCGACGAGGATGGCTGTGCCGCTGGCAAAACGCAGCAGTGACTGCGTCGAGTCGATCGTGATCGCCTTGGGTGAGGTAATCTGCACCAGAATGCCCGGGCCCGCGGCGCCGGTCACATTGCCGCTGTTGGACAGCCGCAGGACCAGCTCCGCATCATCCGAGCCGGAGCCGTCGAACACCATCGTGTCGCCGGCTGCGCTGCTGGGGACGCCATTGGGCGACCAGTTCTGCGCCGCGTTGACATCACCGGTCAATCCGCCGATCCAGGTGTAGCTGGCTGCGTCCGCCGCCTGGCCCCAGGCGAGCAGCGCCGCGCCGGCTGCCGCCAGGGCCGCCCGCTGGATCGCATGCCTGTAGTTCTTCCGTTTTGCAATAGACATTGCAGCAGTCTCCTCTCTCTTGTTTGTGGCAAGCGCCCCTCCGGACCGCTCGCCGGGGTTTGAAGTGCGATGTGACACGCTCAACCCGATGCCGGCTGGCTATTGCAGCCGGACCATCGTGCTGAAATTAAACCGATAGGGATCGGACTTCTCCGTGAAGGCCCACCAGCCGTAGTAGTTCACCGGCGACCAGTAGTTCCTCACGTCGCGAAGCTGTTCCACCGTCAGCGTCTCGACACGGCCATCCAGGAACGCCGCGTTGGAACGCAGGTTGTGGCGCGCCGAGATCGGATAGATGTACTGGTGCGACGAGACGATCGGATCCACCGGCCAGATGATCAGCGCCGTCGGATTGATGCGGCCAGCCATGTTGCGCTTGGCCATGATCGGCGCCGCCGCGTCGGGCACCGACTCGCCGAAGACGATGCAATTGTTGCCATTGGGCTTGCGGGCGACCTCCGTCACCTTGGTCATCGGCGACTGGCTGTCCTTCAGGCTCGACGAGTTGCCCACCAGTGTCGAGTTCAGCCCGTACGAGATCGACTTCTCGTTGTATGCCGCCAGCGGCTCCGACGGACACAGGAACACGTTGTCCGAGGGCACATAGCCGCGATTGCGCAGGACGCGGAACCAGCGGTTGATGCTCGTATCCGAGTCATCATGCGTGATCAGCGCCAGGTTCCAGCCGTTGTTGTCGTTCTGGTACATCGTGTGCCCCAGCGCGATCTGGCGCAGGTTGGAGGCACAGGCGATGATGTTCGCACTCTCGCGGGCCTTCTGAAGTGCCGGCAGCAAGATCGCGACGAGCAACGCGATGATGCCGATCACCACGAGCAGCTCGACCAGAGTGAACCCTGACTTATGACGGGACGCTGTGAGTTGAAGATGTGTATGAGTCATGGCACGCGTACTCCTTGTAGACCTAATATAGCACGGGAAAACAGGGTAAACAGCACCGTATTGCGACAAACTTGTTCTGTATTGCGACGCGCCAGGCACCCGCGGAGACCCCCCTCCGAATGGCCGCGAAATGGGCGGTTGAAGTGGCATTGTTTAGCCGAATTATAGGCTGAAATTCAGTGTCCAGGTGGCGGGACAAGGCCCCGGATCGGATATAACCATCGTGGCTGTGTGAGATACCGCACGTATCCATTCGCGAACGGCGTTGGTAATCTGGTCGATGTATAACCTTTGAGGCGACTATGCGATCTGCGCGGCGGGACAACGTGGGCGTCTTTGTCGATCCGATCGGCGCGTTTGGCCGAGGCGTCACGCGCGGCGTCCTGGCTTACCAGCGATATCGCCGCTGGGAAATCTCCCTCATGCGCACATGGGTCTTTCAGCCCATGACTTACCTCGACCACTGGCGCGGCGACGGCTTGATCGCCATGGTCTCCAGCCCGGAGATCATGCGGGCGATCGACCGACACGGAAAACCGTTCGTCTGCGTGTCGTCCCTCCTGCCTGATGTGCACCCGGTCTCCGTCCTGCCCGATGACGTCGCGGTTGGCGCGCTGGTGGCGCGGCATTTCATCGACCGGGGTTTTCGCAATTTTGCCTTCTGCGCGCAGTGCGATTCGTCGTACGTGCCGGCGTTCATCCGCGAACGCGAAAAGGGCTTCCGGCAAACGGTTGTCGAGGCGGGGTTTACTGTGCGAAGCGCGATGCGCTACGAGGCATTCCCCGATCTGCTCAAATCGATCAGCCCCCCGTGCGGGCTGTTCGCAGCCAACGACGAAGTCGGCATCCGCGTCATCGAGATGGCTGAGGAAATGAGCCTGCGCGTGCCCGAGCAAATCTCCGTCATCGGTGTGGATGACGACGATCTGCTGGTCGATTCCGTCGAGGTCTCCCTCTCGAGCGTCGCATTGCCGACATTTCAGATCGGATTTGAGGCCGCTGCCCTCCTCGATCGCATCATGCGCGGCGAGCAGCCGGAGCAGACGCTCATCCGCATGCAGCCGCTGGGCATCACCTCGCGCCAGTCCAGCGACCTGTTCGCCATCCCCGACCCCGCCGTCACCGCCGCCCTCGCCTACATCCGCAAGCACGCGGCTGAGCCGATCAATGTGGCCTCGGTCGTCGCGGAAATTCCCGTCTCGCGCCGCGTGCTCGAGCGGCGATTCCAGCAGTACCTTCAGCGGTCGATCCTCGACGAGATCCTGCGAACCCGCATTGAGCGCGCCAAGAGCCTGCTCATCGACACAAACCTCCGCGTTGATGACGTCATGCGCGCCTGCGGCTTCACCAGCCGATCACGCTTCTTCACCGCGTTCACCCAGGCGACGGGCATGACGCCCAAGTCCTTCCGCCGCCAGTACCGCGGCAAGTCCGGCTTGAGCCGAGCCGCCATCAAAGGCTTCGCGTGATCGCTCTTGCCACAAATGCGATGCAGATGATCTTCCTAATGACGGACACACATCACGCCGGATACGGATCCAGCGGGCGGTAGTTGATGTTCTGCGCCTTCAGCCGCGCCAGGTGCGGGACCAGCCGCTGGCGAAACTCGCCAAAGTCCCGCCCTTCCGGCTGGCTCCACATCACTTCCGACAGCGCGCACGCACGCGGGAAGATCATGTATTCCGCGTGCGACGGCTCGGCGATGTACTCGGTCCAGAGCTGCGCCTGCAGGCCGAGGATGTGGCGCGCCTGCTCGGCTGTCAGTTCCGGCGGAATCGGATCGAATGCGTAGGCCTTCTCCAGCGGCGTAAACCCGTGGATCGCCAGCGGCTCGGTCTCCGGCGGACCCTGGTAGTGGTCCAGATAGGTGTACTTGGTGTGAGCCATCACCACGTCATGCCCGCTGCGGGCGCCCTCGATCGCCCCCTCGGGCCCGCGCCAGCTCATCACCACCGCGCCGGCAGCCAGCCCGCCCTCGCGAATCTCATCCCATCCGACCAGCCGCCGCCCGCGGTCGGTCAGGAACTCATCCATCTGCCGGATGAACCACGCCTGCAGCTCATGCTCATCCTTCAGCCCAAGCTCACGGATGCGCGACTGGATGCGCGGATTGTTGACCCAGAAATCCTTGTTGGCTTCATCGCCGCCGATATGGATGAACTTCGACGGAAACAGCTCCACCACCTCCGCCAGCACATCCTGGAAGAAGCGAATGGTGCTGTCGTCGGCATTGACGGTGTTCTCGCCGGAGATGCCCCACAGCGTCCACGGCTCCAGCGGGTAGTCGACGCATCCCAGCTCCGGATACGCGGCGATGGCGGCGCGGGCATGCCCGGGCATTTCGATCTCGGGCATGACGTTGATGTAGCGATCGGCTGCGTACGCGACGATCTCGCGGATCTGCTCCTGCGTGTAGAAGCCGCCATGGCGCTGGCCGTCAAACCGCCGCGGCTCATCCTTCAGATGCCCCACCAGCGACTCGCGCCGCCAGGCGCCGATCTCCGTCAGCCTGGGATACTTGCGGATCTCGATCCTCCAGCCCTGATCGTCCGTCAGATGCCAGTGAAAACTGTTCATCCGATGCATCGCGATCAGGTCGATGAACCGCTTGACAAACGACAGCGGCCAAAAGTGCCGGCAGCAGTCGAGCATCATGCCGCGCCATGCGAAGCGCGGGCGGTCTTCGATCTCAACACACGGAATCTGCCAGCCGCTCGAGCCAGCCGATAGATCCGCCGGCAACAGTTGCCGCAGGGTCTGGATTGCATAGAACGCCCCCGCCGGCTGGGCCGAGATCACGCACACGCCCTGCGCGGTAACGCTCAGCCGATACCCCTCGCGCCCCAGCGCATTTTCCTGAGCAGCATCCACCTCGATGCGAATCCCCGCCGAACCCTGCGCCAGCGGCAGCGGCAAGTTCAGCGTCGATCGCGCAGCCGAGCTCAGACGGCGAACGTCTTCGCTGCCGGATGTCTGGATCGACAACTGCGTCGTTGCATCAACGCGATACGAGCCTTCGCGGCGCTCAGCACGAATAGGCTTGGGAAGAAGCGGAAGGGATTCAGCCTGCGTCATGTGATTTCTTTCTAGCTGCCTGGCCGGATCACGGCGATTTCGACATGGCGAAGATCCTGCCCATCAGCGGCGTAGAGCGTAGCGGAAAATTCCCGGCTCGCCATACGTCGCGCCAGCCATCGCATCGCCGCCAAATATTTCGAATTACTGCTGCGGCGACAACACTTCCGACAACCGCCCCACCGAGCGGAGCAGCGCCAGGTAGTTCGCCTTCTCATCGAACTGCCGATCGATCAGGCTCAGCTCAGCCGTCAGCAGGTTGTCCCGCTGGATCAGGCGATTGAGGTTGGATTCGGCTCCGAGGCGATAGGCGCGCTCGGCGAGATCGACCGCCCGCCGCGCGGCATCGACCTGGATCTGCAGAAGCCGCACCTCCTCGCGGCTGGCGATCAGGCTCGTGTACGCCTGCGTGACCTCATCCAGCACAGAGCGCCGCGTCCGCTGCTCCGCCAGGCCCGCCTGGCGATACGCGCTCCACGCGCGGCGGATCTCGGCTTCGATCCGCATCGCCGAAAAGATCGGCACGTTCAGCGACACGCCCGCTGTCCAGTCGCGCGACGAATCCGGATCGCTGTAAAGGAAGTAGTCGAAATTGATCCCAGCCGACGGGAAGTACTGGCGGATGGCGGCTTCGACATTCTCGCGCGCCGCTTCGACCGCCCGGGCCGCAGCCGCCAGATCCTGCCGCTGCTGCAGCGCCTGCTGACGCCATGCATCCAGCTCATCGCCGTCATTCGGCGGCGAAAACTCATCCGTCAACGGCCCGGCCACCGCATCCACGCCCATCAGCACCGCCAGCGCGCTTCGCGCGTTGGCGGCGGCTGTCCGCGCCTGCGACAGCGATACCTGTGTCGCCGCCAGATCGGCCTGGCTTTGCGCAAGATCCAGCGGGCGGGCATTGCCCACGCGCAGGCGCTCTTCCTGATCGCGCACCTGCTCTTCCCGCACCGCGACGCTGCTGCGCAGCACCTCCACCTGCTTCTCGCGCCGGAGCACTTCGTAGTACGCCTGCACAACCTGCAGCAGGACGGTCTCGCGCGTATCCAGCAGGAGCTGCCTTCGCTGCTCGACCACGCGATCGGCTGCGCGAATGCTGGACACATCCGACAGCGACCCGGAGGCTGATGCACTTGCGGTGACGGATGTCGACTCGCGCCGGCTGCCGCTGCCGGCCCCGCCGCCGATGCCGCTGAAGCTCGTCCCGCCGCTGTCGCTGATGGTGTAGGAGGGCGACAGCGTCAGGGTCGGCAGGAACGTGCCGGCCTGGCGCATCTTGTCAGCCAATGCCTGGATGTAGTCCTCGCCGCTGGAAGCGATCGTCTCGTTGTCGGCATTGGCGATCCGCAGCGCCGCGATCAGCGACAGCGGCGCATCGGCGTCATACGCCGGCCGCATCGACGGCTGGACTGTGTCGAGCACCTGCCGATAGCGATCGACATCGCTCGACCAGTTCACACAGCCGCCCACGCAGCAGCCGGCGATCAGCACGATAGCCACTTTCAGCTTACTCATAGCGCAGCGCCTCGATCGGATCCAGCCGGGCCGCCCGTCGAGCCGGGTAGTAACCAAAGAAGACTCCAACGCACAGCGAGAACCCCACCGCCAGCAGCACGCTCTCCGGCTGAACGATGAACACAAACCGATCCTGCACCTTCGTCAGCACAGCCGACGTTCCGAAGGCGACCACCAGCCCGATCATCCCGCCCAATCCGCTCATCACCAGCGCTTCGATCAGGAACTGCGTGAGGATGTCGCGCTGCCGCGCTCCCAGCGCCTTGCGCACGCCGATCTCCCGCGTCCGCTCCGCCACCGACACCAGCATGATGTTCATGATCCCGATGCCCCCCACCAGCAGCGAGATGCCGGCGATTCCGCCCAGCACGGCCGACATGATCATCGAAACGCTGTTGGCTGTGCTGATCGCATCCGCCTGGTTGCGGACGTTGAAGTCATTTTCCGCATCCTCGCGCAGGCGATGACGCTTGCGCAGAAGCTGCGTCACCTTCTCCTGCACAGCCGCAAGTTGCGATTCGTCATGCGCCCGAATGTTGATCTCATTGACCGTCGTCACCCCCAGCACGCGCTTCATCGCCGTCGTGTAGGGGATGATGATCTGGTTGTCGGGGTTGAACCAGCCCTGATCGCCCTTGGCTTCGAGCAGACCGACCACCCGATACCGCACGCCCTTGACCTGGATCGACTCGCCGACGCACCAAGTGTAATCTTCGCCGAAGAGATTGGCTGCCGTCGTCGGGCCGATCACGGCGACGCGCGCAGCCGAGTCGATGTCGGCATCCGTCAGCGGCCGGCCATACTCGACAACGAACGACCGGATCGTGAAGTACGTCGGCGCCGTGCCGACCAGCGTCGTCGACGTGTTGCGGTTGAGGTACTTGGCCTGCACGTTGCCGCGCACCACCGGCGCCACATGCGACACCTCGGGGATCGCCAGCAGCGCCGCGGCATCCTCCACCTTCAGGTTCTGATACGTCCCGCTCATCACGCCGCCAATGTTGCGCTGCGCGGGCGTGACCATCAGCAGGTTCGTCCCCATCGACGAGATCCGATTCATGATCGACTGCCGCGCGCCAGCCGCCAGGGCCAGCGCCGAAATCACCGACCAGACGGCGATGATGATGCCCAGCATCGCCAGCAGCGAGCGCAGCTTGTTGGCTGCCAGGCTTTTCATCGAGACCTTGACGGTGGTCCAGAAGAGCATCAGCCCCTCCCTCCCGCCACGGCTGCCGCCTCGGGCGGCGGCGTGATGCGGCCATCGCGAAGATAGATCTCGCGCGGGCAGTGCCGCGCCACCGACAGGTCATGCGTGACGATCAGGATCGTGCGGCCTTCGGCATTGAGCTCCTTGAACAGCTCCAGCACCTCTTCGCCGGTGCGCGTGTCGAGCGCGCCGGTCGGCTCATCGGCGAGGATGATGTCCGGATCATTGACCAGCGCCCGCGCGATGGCGACACGCTGCCGCTGGCCGCCGGAAAGCTGATTGGGCTCGTGGTGCATGCGATCCCCCAGCCCCACGCGATGCAGCGCCTCCGCCGCCCGCTCGCGCGCGCCGCGGCCGCCGGCATACTGGATCGGCAGCTCGACATTCTCCAGCGCGCTCATCCGCGGCAGCAGGTTGAACGCCTGAAACACAAAGCCGATCCGCCGGTTGCGCACGCGCGCCTGCTGGTCGGGCGTCATCTCCGAAACATCCTCCCCGCCCAGCACATATCGCCCTTCATCCGGCCGATCGAGGCAGCCGAGGATATTCATCAGCGTGCTCTTGCCCGAACCGCTGGGGCCGCGGATCGCCAGCATCTCCCCCGCCTCGACGCTCATGCTCACGCCGTCGAGCGCATGGATGATCTGACCACCCAGCTCGTACGACTTGCGAAGTTGTTCGGCAACGATGATCGGCATAGCGCAGGCCCGTCGCGGAGAAGATCGATGCGGCAGCGGCGGATTAGTGCGGTGGTGGATGCGGCGGGCCTGAATCGCGCTGATTGCGCCAGCGGCTGGGCTGATCGATCAGATTCGCCAGCACGCTTTCGCCTTCGCGCAAGCCGGAGACGATCTCGACGTGCTCGGCCCCTTCGACGCCCAGCTCCACAGCCCGCAGCTCGCCCGAAGGCAGCTTCACGAATGCCTTGCCCTCGCGCCGCTGGATGGCTGCCGTCGGCAGCATCAGCACATCGTCGCGCTCGGCTTCGATGATCGAGACATTGGCCGTCATCTGCGGCTTGAGCAGGCCCTTGCGTTCGTCGGTGACTTCGACCTTGACCTCGAACGTCACGACGTTGGACGACTCCACGCCCTTCACCGCGACGCGGACGACCTTGCCCTCGAAGATCAGATCGGGATAGCTGTCGACCATCACGCGCGCCCGCTGGCCGACGCGAACGCCGCCGATGTCGGCTTCATCCACCTTGGCTTCAACGAAGATGCGCGACAGGTCCGCCAGCGTCATGAGCGTCGTGCCGCCGCTGACATTGTTGATCCCCGAAGCCACGATCGTGCCGACCTGCACATCCAGGCTCGAGACTGTGCCGTCGATCGGCGCGACGACGGTGGTGTACTGCAGTTCCTTTTTCTGCTGATCCAGCGCGATCTGCGCCGCACGCAGGTCGGCTTCGGCCAGGATCACATCCTGCCGGCGCGTTTCGAGCGCAACCTCCTGCTGGCGAATCTCTTCGACAGCCACCTCCGCCGCCCGCAGCGCCGCCAGCGCATTGGCGGCTTCGCTCTCAGCCGCCTCATACTCTTCCTGCGATGTAAGCTGATGCGCCAGCAGCTCTTTCTGCCGATCAGCCCGCGCGCGGGCGTGCGCCGCCTGCACCCTGGCAGACTCCAGATCCGACGCCGTCTTCTTTCGCGATGTCTCCAGATTCAGCGTGGCCTGCTCGAGCGTCGCCTTCGCCTGCGCCAATCGCGCCTGCGCCTGTGCGACGACGACCTCAGCCGATCGCACATCCAGTTCCTCGTCCGTCGGGTCGAGCTGCACCAGCAGATCCCCCTTGCGGACGCTCTGGCTGATGTCGACCGGAAGCTGCGTCACTTCGCCGCTGGCGCGGCTCTTGATCTCGACCTCCAGATTCGCCGCCACCGTGCCGGTCGATTCGACAACCCGCTCGACGCGCCCGCGCGCCACCGGGATCGTCGAGTCCTGCTGCGATGCCTGCAGCGCCGCTGCCTGATCCGCGCGCGACCACCAGAACACCAGGCCCACGATCCCAACGCCGACCACGACCGACACGACGCTCCACCGCTTCAGCCGCCCCGACCGCCGGCGCGCCGATGCTCCACTCGCCCGGCTTGCGCCGGCGTTCGAAACGCCTGTTTCGCTGTTTGACACACGGGTCATGATCTTATTATTGGCGATGCGTTGCCGGACGACCACGCATCACAAGTCCATATTTGTTGCGTATCCGTCCAACCGGAAAAGACATGCTATAATTCCGACATGCGCGACTCCCCAACGGCCTCCGCCGCCGCTGGCCACCCGACCAAGGTGTCCATCCCGCTGCGCACGATGGACCCGCTGTCAGCCGTCCTGGAGGGCGTGTCGCTCCGTGGCGTCGTGCCAGGCATCTTCGAGATGCGCGCCCCGTGGGGCATCGAGTTCGGCTTGGCCAACACCGAAGACTTCCGCCGCCATCTCGAAACGCTCGGCATCGAACCGCCGCCGGCCCATCGTCCGCCGCGGATGGTCGGTGCCTTTTTCGCCATCGTCCGAGGATCATGTTACCTGCAGATCCCGGCTCAGCCCCAGCCTCTGCCACTGGCTGGCGGAGATTTCCTCCTGGTCAACCGCCCCGGCCCATACGTGCTGCACGACGATCCGCAGACCCCCGCCAAGCCGTTTCACGCGATGCTCACGCGCGCTTCGTTCGAAGGCGGCGAGAACTTCTCCGGCGGCGGCGACGGACCGGCGACGCGATTCGTTCACGGCGTGTATCTCTCACGCGACGACCAGGCCGATCGGCCGCTGCTGGCCTCTTTGCCGCCAGTCATCCATCTGCCCGGCGACCAGCCCGGCGCAGCCGAGCGCATCCAGGAGACCGTCCGATTCCTCTGCCATGAACTGACCGACCGCCAGCCGGGCGGACGCGGCATCGTCCATCATCTGGCCCATGTGCTCTACCTGACGGCGCTGCGCGCCTATTTTGCGGATCACGCCCCCACCGGCGAAGCCAACTGGTTCCGCGGCTTGCTCGATCCGGACATCGGCCATGCCCTGGGGCTGATGCATTTCCATCCGGAAGAGCCCTGGACAGTCGCATCGCTGGCTGAGCGATTGAACATAAGCCGCAGCGCTTTTGCTGCGCGTTTCATGGCTGTGGTGGGGATGGGGCCAGTCCAGCATCTTACGCACTGCCGCATGCGCCGCGCGCAGGCTCTGCTGCGTGATACGCGGCTGGGGCTGAAGGAGATCGCGGCCCGCGTCGGCTATGCCAATCAGGCTGCCTTCAGCAACGCCTTCCGCCGCTACACGGGCACCTCCCCCGGCGCCTACCGCCGCACCGAGCGCCGCTGATCCCCGCGCTCGGCGTGGATCTCACACGAAGGCACGAAACACGCGAAGGAAGCGCAAAGATCCCCAAGCCCCTAAAGACCGCAAACCATCACTCACTCTGTGCCACGGACTACCAGCCCGTGCTCTCACGAAGCTCCTCTGCGTCTCCGCGTCTCTGCGGTAAACAACAACGTGGCGCGGGCGTCCCCGCCCGCGCTTCCTCCAGCCGCGTGTCAGATGCCGCGGCAGAGAGACTACCGATGCGCGCGGAAAGAGGGCACATGGCCATGTGCCCCTACAGAAAAGGCCCTGCCAACAGCCCTGTAGAGTGGACACCGCCCACCATTTCCCCTCCGCCCCTTCGCGTAAGATTTTTCCTTGACGCCGCCCATGAGTTAGGTTATTATTAGGCAGTCA
>CALEKX010000130.1 GCA_937904525.1 uncultured Phycisphaerales bacterium | reverse complement strand
GACGGCTGCCCATGCCGCGTCTTCGCCGTACAGGTCGCGCACGGCGAAGAAGACGGCTGGCAGGCGTGGCACGATCGTGCGGCGCGTGATTTCGTCATCGTCATGGCGGATCTGCAGCGAATCGCTCGGCTCGTCGGGCTGGATTCCGCAAAGCCAGTGCGCGAAGGCGACGGAGTAGAGCGGCAGCCAACCGTGATAGACCGCCAGCCCCCGGCTGGAGTAGCTGCTGTCGCGGAACTCGTATTCTTCCGATCCGGGCGTTCCTTCGGGCCACGGCTGGATCAGCACGTTCTCGTGGATGGGCAAGCCGAGATAGCGGTCCGTCGGCACGCCATGCTGGAGGATGGTCAGGGCGTTGATGGACGACTCGGCTTCATCGACCCACAGCGGGCGGGCGTCGAGATTCCAGAGGCGCAGGCTCGCTCCGATGACGGCGGTAACCATCAGCAGGGCCACGGTCCAGCGCATGGGGCGGCTGGAGACGTGGCTGACCGTGTCCGCCGGCGGCGAGGCGGTCATTGCGTCGTCGTTGTGTACGGCGAAGTCTTGCGAATTTCGGAGCAGCATGTTTTTGGATTTACCGGCTGTGCGCGCGGGATGTCCGCGTCACGACGGCAGTGAGTGCATCGGCAGGATGAGGAGGCTGATTCGGGGTTTATCGGCCTTCGGCAAGAACATGTCATTGGCGTTTGCCGCGGAGGCCCGGAGATGGCGCGGTAAAGGGGAGGGGCGATGGCGATCGCAGGATGGAGCTGGGGTGCCCGTGCGAGGCGCGCGGGCCAGTGTTGGTACGGGGATGCGGGGCTGCGCCTTGCCCATGCGGGCGATGCGATTTACTCTGTCGAACTTTGCGATTTCCCCCACTGGAGAAACGACTCGATGAGCATTCTGGTCAACAGCAGCACGAAGGTCATCTGCCAGGGCATCACCGGATCTGCCGGGGCATTCCACACGAAGCAGTGCCTGGATTATGGGACGAAAATGGTCGGCGGCGTCACCCCCGGCAAGGGCGGGCAGAAGGACGCTAACGGGCTGCCCATCTTCGACACCGTCCGTCAGGCGGTCGAAGCCACCGGCGCCGATGCCACCATGATCTTCGTGCCGCCGCCGTTCGCGGCTGACGCCATCATGGAAGCCGCCGACGCCGGCATCCGGGTGATCGTGGCCATCACCGAGGGCATCCCGGTGCTGGACATGGTGAAGGTCAAGGCGTTTCTCAAGGATCGGCCCAATTCGGTGCTCATCGGTCCAAACTGCCCGGGCGTGATCACGCCGGGTGAGTGCAAGATCGGCATCATGCCGGGTTACATCCACCTGCCGCCGAAGGACGCAAAGAGCGGCAAGAGCGTGGGGATCATCTCGCGCTCGGGCACGCTGACGTACGAAGCCGTCTGGCAGTGCGCCAGCCGCGGGATCGGGCAGACGACGGCTGTCGGCATCGGCGGCGACCCGGTCAAGGGGCTGAACTACATCGAGCTGCTGGAGATGTTCAACAACGATCCGCAGACCGATGCGATCATCCTGATCGGCGAGATCGGCGGAACCGACGAGGAAACCGCGGCTGCGTACATCAAGCAGCATGTGAACAAGCCTGTCGTCGCGTTCATCGCCGGCCGCACGGCGCCTCCGGGCAAGCGCATGGGCCATGCCGGCGCGATCATCTCCGGCGGCGAAGGCACGGCGGAGTCGAAGATCAACGCCCTGACGGCTGCCGGCATCACCGTGGCTGAAAGCCCCGCGACCATCGGCGAAGCGATGGCGAAGGTGCTGGGCGTCTAACGCGGCATGGGTGCTTTGCCCATGCAGAATGTCATCCTGAGCGAAGCGAAGGATCTCTGCGTTGGGAACGGTTGAGATCCTTCGCTGCGCTCAGGATGACCCCTGGCGGAAGCGCCCGCGCCACGTTGCTTGTCTACTTCGCGTAGTAGCTTCTTCGCACATAGCCGTCGGCTGAGGAATCGCGCGTTTCGAAGAGGACGGCCTTCTCGCCGTCGCGGGTCAGCGACTCTGTGCGATCGTTCGCGGCTTGTGACTTGCCTGGCTCGGCGGATTCCGCCGCGTCGATGCAGGCGCGGATGTCATCGGCTGTGACCTGCCCGTCAGCCGGTTTGGCGGCTTCTGCGATGGCCTCGACGGCTGAGCTGTTCAGCAGCGTCGGCCACAGCTTTTTGAACAGCGCATTGCTGGCGAAGACCTCGGCGCTGTTCACCTCGCCATTGATCGCAAACGCATAGCCGATCACATCTTCCTTCTGCTCGACGATCGGCGAGAGCTTCTGGATGTAGCCGTCGATCGCCTTCACGACGGCTTCGTTCTCCAGCGTGAGCTGAAGGCTGGTCTGCGACTCAGCCGCGCGCACTTCGGCTTCGGTACTCACGGCGAGCTTATCCTGGGCGACGGCAACTTCCTGCCATACGTGGCCCTGATCGCCGTGATAGCGAGCCGCCAGCTTCAGATCCTTTCCGGCCAGGGCCTGCTTAGCCGCGTTGAAGGCGGTTGCGCGCTCCTGGCCACGGGCGCGCCATCGGCCCTGCTCGACGCAGAACGCGTCGATCGAGACGCGCCCGCTACCTGGGCGGACGATCAGGTCCTGCGCGATCGTCCGATCCTGCTTGCCACCTTTGACGATCGTCCCAGCCGGGATGTACAGGTCGTGCGTCTGGGAGAGATTCTCCACGGCCAGCTCATTGACGTTGCTGGTCTCATGGACAATGGCTGTGCCGGCTGCGATGGCCTCATCAAGGATGACGTAATCGCGGCCGGGCAGGGGATCGGCGCCGTGGATCAGAAAAATTGTGAGATTGTCGTGCGCGTACGGCCCGGAGAGGGTGTACTGTCCGGCTTTGACTGTCGCGATCTGCTGGGCCATGCCCAGCGGCACGAACGCAAGCAGGCTGGCGATCAGCAGGGAATGGAAAGGCTTCATGGGGGGCCTCCGGCAAGGGGGAATGGCAGCGCAACAGCGCCGCGTGGCAGTCCCTTGGACGCCCGCGGGGGTGGATCAGTTCCCGTGAGTTCCATAATCCGGTTCTGACCCTGCCAAACCGGACACGCCTCAGCCCTGTCGCCGCGACGGCTGTCGCGTATAATGCCTGTTTTGACATTGGTTTCTCAAGGATGGAGGAATCTGCAGGTGGCCAAGCGATCCCCACTGGCTGACAATCTCGAACGCATCCGCGAGCGCATTGCCAACGCGTGCGCCAAAGCCAAGCGCGAGCCCGAGGAGGTCACGCTGGTCGCCGTCACCAAGTACGCCGCGCCCGAGCAGGTGCGCGAGATCGTCCAGCTCGGCATCGCCGACTTGGGCGAGAACCGCGTGCAGGCGCTTGCGCAGCGGGCGCCGCAGATCAATGAGTTCTTCGCCCGCCGGCATCAGCATGGGGATGACACCGTCCCCGCCAAGCTGCGGTGGCACATGATCGGCCACCTCCAGCGGAACAAAGTCAAACAGGTCCTGCCGCTGGCCAGCCTCATCCAGAGCGTCGACAGCCTGCGCCTGGCTGAGGAGCTCGACACCCAGGCCGGCAAGCTCGGCAAACGCCAGCCCGTGCTCCTGCAGGTCAATGCCTCGCAGGAGCCGCAGAAGCATGGCGTAGCCGTCGGGGCGGCGGTGCATCTGGCGGAGCAGATCGACTCCATGCCGAATCTTGCGATTGTCGGCCTGATGGCCATGGGCCCGCTCAACGGCACACCGGCTCAGATTCAGTCCTGCTTCGCCCGGACGCGCGAGCTGTTCGAGGAGATGAAGTGGCATAAGATCGGGGGCAATAACTTCCGATACCTGAGTATGGGCATGAGCGAGGACCTGGAACTGGCCATTGCCGAAGGCAGCACAATGGTCCGCGTCGGATCCGCCCTGTTCGGCGACAAGCCGGAGGGGTATGTGGAAGAGGAGTAGTCTGCAGTCTGCAGTCAGCAGTCTGCAGCGAAGCAGGCAGTGGGCAGTAGGCAGTACACTGCCGACTGCAGACCGCCGACTGCCGACTGACCCCCATGCCCGACATCGATCTGTTCAACTTCTTCCGCTATCTGCTGGCGACGATCGTGACGATCTACGCCTCGATCATCACGTTTCAGTCGCTGTATGAGTGGTATGTCTGGCTGGCGGGAGAGGACCGGTATATTTCGCTGGTCCGGCGGTACGTGATCGTTCACGGGTTGCGGTTGCGGTTCACGAGCTTCTGGGGAGATCTGCTGGTATGCGTGCTGCTGTGCGTGGTGTTCCTGCTGGTCTGGCGGGCACATTCGATCATCGGTGACTTGGATCGGGTCCTGCATGGCTGACGATCAGCGAAAGATGTTGCCCGGGGGACAGGGGACGGGTGTCGCCCAGATGACGACAGCCGGCGCCATGCCCGCGCGCCAGCTTCAGGAGCTGCCCCGCGACGAGCTGGAAACGCTGGCTGAGGAACTGGGCCTCGACCCCACGCGCTACAAGACATTGCAGCATCTGGTCGCGGCCGTGCACGAGCGGCGGCAAATGATCGCGTCGATGGATCGCGAAGCCATGCTCGACGTGGTCAAGTGGGGCCGCCGGCCGGTGCCGGTCAACGTCTCCAAGGAATACCTGGCCCAAGAGATCACGCGCATCCGCTCGATGCGCTTCGAAGGACTAAGCCAGCGCGGCTTGATCGCGCTGGCGATGCTGCGCGGGGTGCGCGTGGATCCCGGCGACGACGTGCCGACGCTCATCCGCCGGCTGCGCAAGCAAGAGGGGTTCTTCTCGCGCCTCAACCGCAAGCGGCGGGCGCTGATCGGATCGATCGTGTCGAACATGATCGGCGAAGACAGCGGCGACAGCGATTACCAGTTCCTGCCGCCCCAGCCGGGGTCGTCACCGGCGGCTGCGCCTCCGCCGCCGCGCCCCGGGACGATCAAGGAAGAGATCGAGGATTCCGGCCTGATCGGCGGGATCGCCGGGCGGATCAAGCGATCGGCGGACACCTACCTCAACCAAAAGCTGGACGAGATCGAAGCCCGCATCGACCGCAAGCTGGATGAGATCGACCGCCGGCTGGCGGAGTGGCGCGACAAGGAGATCGCCAACCGCATCCGCATCCTGAAGATCACGCTGTGGGCCAGCGTCATCGTCAGCCTCATTTCACTGCTGTACTTCTATATCCGTGTGACGTTCTTCGGCCGGTAGTGACGGGCCGTCGCGCATCGGGTTGGAACCACGGAGACTCGGAGAGGCGGAGAGTCATGATGAATGATGCATGGTGCATGGAGCTCAGCCGTCGCGGTTGCTGTTACGCATTAATCACTGATCACTACGCCCTGCGTCACGCATCAATCACCAATCACCACGCATCAGCAATACCATGCCTCAGTACACGACACAGCAACTTCGTGAATGGGACAAGCGTCATCTGTGGCATCCGTTCACGCACATGAAACTCTGGCTGGCCGATGAGCCGCTGGTGATTGTGGCAGCCGAGGGGATGGAGCTGATCGACTCCGACGGCAAGCGCTATCTGGACGGCGTCTCGAGCCTGTGGTGCAACGTCCACGGGCATCGCGTGCCCGAAATCGACGACGCCGTCCGGCGCCAGCTCGATCGCGTGGCGCATTCGACGATGCTGGGCCTGGCCAGCGAGCCGGCGATCGTGCTGGCTGAGCGGCTGATGCGCATCGTGCCGAAGAACCTGACGCGCGTCTTCTACAGCGATGCCGGCGCGACATCGACCGAGATCGCCTTCAAACTGGCTGTGCAGTACTGGCACAACATCGGCCAACCGCAGAAGACCGAGTTCATCGGCCTGGCGGAGGCGTATCACGGCGACACGACCGGCGCGATGTCGGTCGGACGGACAACGGCCTTCCACAAGCCCTACTTTCCGCTGCTGTTCAAGGTGCATTTCGCGCCCACGCCGTTTGCCTATCGCCCGCCAGAAGGGGCGACGGCTGACAACGTCCGCGACTTCTGCCTGGAGCAGATGGAGCGGATTCTGCAGGCCCATCACAACACGATCGCGGCTGTCTGCGTCGAGCCGATCGTGCAGGGGGCAGCCGGCATGATCGTTCAGCCGGAAGGCTACCTGCGCCGCGTGCGCGAGCTGTGCACAAAGTACAACGTGCTGCTGATCTGCGACGAGGTCGCGACCGGCTTCGGCCGGACCGGCCGAATGTTCGCCGTCGAGCATGAAGGCGTCGAGCCCGATCTGATGTGCGCCGCCAAGGGGATCACCGGCGGCTACCTGCCGCTGGCGGCGACATTCGCGACAGAGAAGATCTTCGAAGCCTTCCTCGGCGAGCCGTGGGAAGGCAAGACCTTCTATCACGGCCACACCTACACCGGCAATCCGCTGGCGTGCGCAGCCGCTATCGCGTCGTTGGAGCTGTTCGAGAAAAACAACCTGATCGCACAGGTCCAGCAGAAGGCGCAGGCGCTGTCGGAGATGCTCAAGCCGCTGGCCGATCTGCCGCACGTCGGCGACATCCGCCAGAAGGGCCTGATGGTCGGCATCGAGCTGGTCGAGGACAAGGCCAGCAAAAAGCCCTTCGATCCGCGCCGCCGCCTGGGCGCAGAGGTTTGCGCCCGCATCCGCCGCCACGGCGTCATCCTCCGTCCGCTGGCCGACACGATCGTCCTCATGCCGCCGCTGGCGATGACGGTGGAGCAGTTGAGGCGGATTGTGGATGCGGTGAGGGAGGAAGTGGCTGTGGTGAGATAGTTGCCAGTTGCCAGTTGCCAGTTGCCAGTTGTGAGTTGTGAGTTGTGAGTTGCCAGCCATCGGTGGATGTCGGCGCACCACATGCCGCGTGCAACAAGCAGCTCAACTCTTTGCGATCTCTGCAATCTTTGAGATCTTTGCGCTAATCCCCTTCGCGACCTTCGCGCCTTCGCGGCGCCGTTCATCACTCCTTCGGCAACTGTGCACGTTGCTCGGGCGTCAGTTTGCCGATCGGTTGAAGGCGCGCGTCCCTGTAGCCCCATTCGTAGATGTCGACCAGGAACCCCCGCTGGCAGACATTCGTGCCGCGGCAGATCTTCTGGGCCGTGGGGCGGCGCGGTGAGCGGAGATGCAGATGTTCCATCACCCAGTCGGGGATGCAGTCGCGCTGCGACGGGTAGATGTAGTCGAACATCAGCAGGTGCGCCAGCAGCACCGGCTCATGGTCGAGGAAGCGATTGACCAGCCGCTGCCAGTCGAACCCGCGCCCCTGCCGCAAGATCAGGTGCGCGATGTCGGCTCCGTCGAAGCGGTCGCGATCCTGCACAAACGCCTTGCTCCACAGCTGCTCCTCAGCCGGGCACAACCGCGTGCGATAGCCATGCACCTCGATCGGGTGCGCGTGCGCCAGCCACAGGTCATCCACCTCGCAGATGCCGTTGGCTGAGTTGTAGATGATGTCGATGAAGGCTTCGCCCTCGAGGGCTTTGGCGATCCAGAAGGGGTAGAAATATTCCGTGCGATACCCAGCCTGCGCGAGCGCATCCAACGCCCGGCGGTGATCCGACGGCTTGAGGAACAGGTCCAGATCCTTGGTCCGCTGTTGGATGCCGGTGTAGGCAGCCATGGCATACCCGCCGCCGACGACATAGGGAATAGCGGCCTCATCGAGGATCGTCAGCGCGCGCACGTAAAAGTCGCGTGTCGCACGGCCGGGGTCGATGGGCGTGATGTCTGTGAGAATGGGCATGGTGCTGGCCTTGGTCACAGGCGACGTCATCTGTCGGGATGCAAAGGGAATGCCGGGGATTCAGCAGGCAGCGGGCGGCAGGCAGCAGGCGGCGATGGACGGATGCGCGAACCTCACTTCGTCCGTCG
>CALEKX010000129.1 GCA_937904525.1 uncultured Phycisphaerales bacterium | reverse complement strand
GGCACCGATCACCGCAGGCGACGTCTTCCTGCTTTACACCAGCGCCAGCGGCCTGCCGTTTCCCCAGCGGATGAGCAGTGCGGAGGTCTTTGCCTCCCCCGCCTTCGCGGGTGACCTGCGCCAGCTCGAGAAGCGCATCGCCGACCTGCATCAGGTGCCGCTTGAGGATGGGTTTACACGGATTAACGACTGGGAGTCGGGCGTGTCGCAGGCGCAGATCGACGGCTTGGTCGCCGATCTGCATGAGATCGGCATCGAAGCCACGCTCGTTTCGGTCGAGCCGAAGGTCGACGAGGTCCTGTACCTGTATGACCTGTCCGCCCATCTGATGCTCGAGTTCTATCTCAAGAACGAGCAGCAGATCCGCGCCACCCACAGCGACGCTCGTCTCATCCGCGGCGTGGCGCTCAATCCCTACATGATCTCCCAGCCGTTCTACGAGAGCCGCATGGGCTACCTGCCCATGCTCTTCTGGCAGGGAAATGACGCTGATTTCCTGGTCAACCACCTTCGTCAGCTCATCTCCGCCTGCCTGCATGCCGCCCCGGGCGGGCAGAAGCTGGACGATCTGCACTACTGGATCAACGTCACGCACAACTTCAGTTTCTTCCGCTATCCAGCCAGCGCTTTCGTCGACCGCCTGCGCTCCACGATCAGCAACAATATCAGCGTTGAACTGAATCCCGCGACGGTGGACGAAGTGTGGAACCTGCGCGATGGCGTGAATGCCTCGTGCGAACACGTAGCCGAGGCGTTGCTGAAGTCGACTTCACCAGCAGATCTACAGCGATGGAATGCGTCGCTCCAGCCGCTGACAGTCGACGATCTCAAACGCGTCCAGAGCCGCTTCGGTAAGATGGTCGTGCGCGACCTTCAGCCGCCGACTTCCGCAGCCAGCGGCAACTGACGCGCGGGATGGGCTATCAGCCCATGTCTCGTGAAGGAAACATCACGGGCTGGTACAACATTATGCATCAACATAGGCGATAGTCGCCCGAAATCGTCATCCTGAGCGTAGCGAAGGATCTCAACCGCCCGAACGCCGAGATCCTTCGCTTCGCTCAGGATGACCTTCGCGAAAGGACTTACGCCGATCATGCATAATGTTGTGGTAGCCCGTACCACGGCACCATCGCGCTTTACTCAACTCTGGGGAGACCTGCGATGCGCATGCTTTCTCTCATGCTGACAGTCCTGATGCTCGTCGCGGCACCGGCGTCCGCCGCTACCCCCGAGCAGGTCGAAACCGCCCTCAACAAAGCCAAAGCCTGGCTCTACGCCCAGCAGAACGCCGACGGCAACTGGGAGAAATCCCCCAAGCCGATCTCCACCGAGCGCAACAACCAAAGCGGCGGCCAATGGGGCGGCCGAACCGCCATTGCCACCTATGCGCTGCTCGCATCCGGCGAAAGCCCCCAGGATCCCCGCATCCTCCGCGCTGTCGAGTTCCTCAAGCAAGCCGACATCCAGGGCATTTACGCCGTCGCCATGCGGGCCCAGGTCTGGTACTTCCTCCCGCAGACGCGAGAAACGCAGCACTTCATGACGCGCGACGCCAAGTTCCTGCTCAACAACGTTCAGACGAAAGACGACGCCCGCGGCCACTATGGCTATGTGCCGGGCGTCACCGGCTACAGCCACAGCCGCAGCCAGTATGGCCTGCTGGGCGTGTGGGCCGCGGCGCAGATGGGGGCTGAAGTGCCGACCGCCTACTGGCAGCTCGTCGAGTCCGGCTGGGTCAACAACATCGACCGCAACGGCGGCTGGACTTACACCCATCCCAAGACCAGCCGATATCCCGTCACGCCGGGCATGACCGCAGCCGGCGTCGCGTCGTTGTACATCGTGCAGGATTACCTCTACGCCACGCGCGGCCTGGACTGCCGCGACCCCAAACCCGCCCCCTCCGATGCCGCCATCCAGGCCGGCATGAAATGGCTGATCGCCAACTTCGACAAGGTCGCCTCCGATGAGCCGTACGAACGTGACTTCCCCTACGCCACGATCTACGCCATCGAGCGCGTCGGCGTCGCCAGCGGACAGAAGTACTTCGGCGACATCGACTGGTTCCAGAAGGGCGCTGACTGGCTGATCAAAATGCAGGAGCCCAATGGCTCGTTCAAAAAGAACATGAGCCCCTACGTCGGCGAACTGCCGGCGACGTGCTTTGCGATGCTCTTCCTCGCACGCGGCGGCGCGCCGGTCATGATGAACAAGCTGGAATACACCAGCGACGGCGGCAAGCCGGCCGCGTGGAGCAACCGCCCGCGCGACGCCGCCAACGCCGCCCGCTGGGCGGGCCGCACCTTCGAGCGCGATCTCAACTGGCAGATCGTCAATCTGCGCGCCAGCCCTGCCGATCTGCACGACGCCCCCATCCTCTACATCGCCGGCAGCCAGGCGCTCAACTTCTCGCAGGCTGACAGGCAGAAGCTGCGGGAATACGTTGAACAGGGCGGGCTGATCCTCGGCCATGCCGACTGCAACTCGGCTGCCTTCACACGCTCATTCCGCCAGCTTGCGCATGAGCTGTTTCCCGCGTATGCGTTTCGCCCGCTGCCTGATGATCACCCGATCTACACGATCAACTACCAGCGGCGCAACTGGCGCAATCCGCCAGCGATGCAGGGGCTGAGCAACGGCGCGCGTGAGCTGATGGTGCTGATCACCAACGGCGATCCGGGGCGCGCCTGGCAGTTGATGAATGTCGGCGGCAATGAGCCGGCATGGGAGCTGGCCGTCAATCTCTACCTGTATGCGACCGATCGCCAGATCGCACGCCTGCGCGGTTACACGCATATCGTCGCGAAGGATCCCAGGATTACGCCTGCGTCAAAGATCACCGTTGCGCGCGTTCGCCACAGCGGCAACTGGGATCCCGAGCCCGGAGGATGGCGGCGCCTGAGTGATGTCATGCACAACCAGCATCGTGTCGAGCTGACTGTCACAGTCATTGCACCGGGCGAGCCGATCGCCGCCCCGGTCGCCCATCTGACAGGCACAGGCAAGCTCACGCTCGATGACGGGCAGAAAGCCGCCATCCGGCAGTTTGTCGAAAGCGGCGGCACACTCGTCATCGACGCAGCCGGCGGCGACAGCACCTTCGCCAGCGACGCCGAGACGCTGCTGGCTGATCTTTTCCCGCAATCGCAGCTCCAGACGCTGCCGGGCGATCATCCGCTGTATGCGGGCGTCCAGAAGATCGAGTATCGCAGCGCCGCCCGGCGGCTGCTGGGCAACATCGATCAGCCGCGCCTCAAGGGGCTGACGATCGGCGACCGCCTGGCGGTCATCTACAGCCGGGAAGACCTGAGCGCCGGCCTGGTCGGCCAGCGCGTCGACGGCATCATCGGCTATGCTCCCCAGACCGCCACCACCTTGATGGCGCGCATCCTCCTGCACGCCACCGCGGCGAAATAAACGCTGATCTTGTGGCAGGTGCGTCCCGCCCGTGCATTCTTCGGATTCAGGGTGCATGTGCGGGGACGCCGTGCCACTGCTCGGGCGTCACTCACGCACCAACACGATGGGAGCCGACAGAATGCCCATGCGTTTCAGGCGATAGCCGTAGGTCCAGTAGACGCCTCGCGAGCGCCAGGCATCGGGGCCGACCCACCGCAGGTTCTCATCCGTGTGGTGCACAGGCCCGAAGGCATTGGCACGATTGCCGTAGGCTGTGATGTCCAGGCGATGGCGCCCCTTCTTCGGCGACAGCTCGATCGCGTACGGTGCAAAGGCGATTGGCCCGGCATCACGGCCGTCCAGCTCAACCGTCAGCAGCGGATTGCGAAACTCCGGCACTTCCACCCGAACCACCCCACCGGGCGCGTCCAGCCGGCAGTGATACGTCACATTCCCGGCATAGAACGGCAACCCCTGCGTCGTCCAGTCGCCAAACGCCAGCCGCCGCACCGGCGCCGTCAGCCGTGCATGCCGCCCCGCCACCTGCACCCCGAAATCCCCCAGCAGGTAGCACCATTCGACATCGATCTTCCGCTTCATGCCGATTGACAGGATCAGCTCATGCTCGCACGCAGCCAGGCGCGGCAGGCGGACGGTCCTGATAGCCTCATCCACCCACCAGCCGACAACGCGGCTGGGCACGGGCCGGCCGTTCAGCGTGATGCGCGTGCCCTGTGGGTTCTCCAGCGCCAGCAGCGGCGCGGCTACGGCCACATCGCTGCGGATGACAAAGCGCAGATGCAGCGTGCCGCGGACCGGATCGGGCGCCGTATCCGTCCACGGCTGAGCCATGCGCCCGCCGCGGGTTGGCAACCCCAGTCGCCGCCGAGCGAGATTGTCAATCCGCAGGATCTCCTCGATCGGCTGCCAGCGGCTTTCATCATCAAGCCGCCACTGCGCCTGATCCAGCAGGAGCACGTTCGGCTCGGAGAGCGTCACCGGCACCGGATCATCGATGCGGGCGATCTCACGCCACGCGGGCTGGGGCATGACACGACGCGGCTTCGGACGCGCCTTGCGCCGCGGCGAAACCGTTACAAGCAGATGACCATGGGCTGGGAAATCCCAGTGCAACACCGTCGCATCCCCGCCAACACTGTCGTAACACGCCAGCCGCCGCGTCGTGCCGTTGGATGTATCCAGCAGCGTGATGTCCCACCGGCCGGAAAAGCGGATTGTCGCATTCAGCCGCGGCCGATCGCGGTCCGTGTTACAAAGAAACACATGCCGCCGGCGGCCGTCGATGCGGATCTGATGGAGAATCGAATCCGCCGGCGCGCCGCTGGCCAATTCCACAGACACCTCGCGCAGCCGGGCGACTGCATCCAGCACAGCCCGCTGCGTAAAGGGGATCACCTGGCATCGCTTCGCCAACCGCATGGCCGCCTGCGACGGCTGGGCATCGACCAGCGACGGAATCTCCCCTGCGAAGATCACCTGCCCGCCCGCGGCTGCAAACGCAGCCAGCCGCTCCAGCGTCGTGCGGCGGATCGTCCGCATCGACGGAACAATGACCGCGTCGTACGCCATCTTTCCCACGCGGAACCGGCGCCCCTCCTGCCGCGGGCACTGCGCCGGCAGATTGGCTTCACAGATGTAGTTGAAGTCGATCAGGCCGAAGGCCAGCCATTGCGTGATGGCCTTGAAGTTGCCTTCGCGCTCCTGCGCCTCGCGTGAGGTTTGCGACTCGACGCCGTAGACCAGCCAGCTCGACTCGATCGGGTGGATCACGCCGACGCGCACCAGCGGCTGGCCGCGCGTCATCACGGTATTCACGCGGGCGAAGTGATCTTCCACCAGCGAATACTGCCGATACCAAGGCGACTGATAGCCGATCGCGGCTGGGTAGTCGCGCTTCGACTCCCCCGCCATGGACACCCACGCCAGGTGCGGTACGCGCACCGTCACGCCCATCGCCGCCTGCCAGTCCCCCTGTCGTTTGTGACCGGCGAAGTCGAACGTCCAGCCGGTCACGCCATACAGCTCACTCAGCACACCGGGGCAGCCGTTCTGATGGGCAAGGCTCTGCGCCTGCTTGGCTGTCGTGAGCTCGATGTTGTCGCAGAGGATGTCGATACCGGGAAGCTGAAAGCTGCGCATCGCGCGCATGACTTCGCCGCAGCCGCGCGTCTGGCTGTGCAGCTCGGCTTCGGCGAGCATGTGACCGGTCTGGGCGATCCCGTTTCGACTGCACCATCGCGCCATCACGTCGCAAAACGCCGAGGCGAATCGTTCGGCGGTGTGATCGTGATAGCGATATCGCACGACCGACGCCTGCCCTTCGGGCAGCTCCCAGAACAACTCGGGCAAGTGATCCTCGATCCGCTGGCCGTAAGCGGCCGCGTAAGTCTCGGCGAAGTCGTCTGTCCAGGCGATCAGGACATCCGCCAGATCGTCTGGTTTGCGAAAGCGCTCTTTCTTCTGGAACCGCGGTTCGTCCGTGAAGATGGCTGGGACAACGCGGCCGAACTCGCGGCCGATGATCTCCTTGAAGCGCTCGTGGGTGCAGCGGACGAACGCGCGCGTCGCCTGGGGGTTGAAGGTGTCGACGGCGGTCTGGTTGTTGAACCAGGGGGTCGGGTCGCTGATCTCAAGATAGGCGTACCAGATGCGGGAACCCGCAGGCGCCCGCTCACGCTCGTGAAGGCGGCGATAGCCGACCAGGGAGCCATCCCTGAGCGTCACGACATAGCGCGCCAGAAGCCTGCCCTGCTCGGATCGCCTGGTAGAGGGATGGCTACCGTAGGGCCACGGCGTCCACCGCAGGTATCGGAGGCGATAGCGCGGATCGCGCGTGACCAGCCCGCCGGCAAAGCCGGACGGCCAGCGATCCTCATCGTAAAGCCAGTTAAGCATCCTCTTCCGCCGCGCGTGCTCCGTGCAGACACGGACGGCTTCGAGGTATTTCTCTCCCAGATACTCATCCGCCAGGCCCGTGCGGGAATGAATATGGAACCCGCCGAAGCCCATCTCGTGGAACTGATCGATCTGCCGGATCAGTTGCGGCGGGCGGATCTTCGTGTTCCACGACCAGAACGGCGTGCCGCGATACTCGGCTGGCGGCGCCCGAAACACCGCGCGGCTCAGCGTGCTCAAACGATTGCGTGGATACAGCTCGAATCGTCGCCGTTGGGGCATGAAATGTCTCCTGGGCAGAAAGTCGCGACAGGCACAACCGTACAGTTGTGGTGGGATTGTACAGAATTCGCGACGTATGGGCGCATCGCCCGGGGGATCTCGGCTACCTGCACAAGCGACGGCGTGCCCGCGCCACGCAACTCCTATGGATGATCTGCCAGGCGCGATTGCGCAGCCTCGACGGCGGCGCGGAGCGCATCGGGTGTGGGATCGGCTGGGGGCTCGATGGTGAGGCACTCGATTGTTTCGGTCACGGTGGCAGACTCGCCCGGCTGAAGGGTTTGCAGCGGGCCGACCTGCTCCGTCTCGCACCAGCTCCTCGAGTCGTTGGCCAGGTGGAAGATGGTGATGTTGGCGCCGTCTTCGGGATATCGTGCATCGGCCTGAAAGGCGATGCGGCTGACGAGACATCGCTCGCCGCGGACGAACGCGACCCAGCCGGCGTCGGTGATGACGCCGATCTTGTACGCCTGCCCGTTCAGCGGGGCAGAGGCGTTCGTCATCAGCGCATGGCGGCCGATCTGCACGCCCGGCTGGGGCCACTCACCCCACCACGGCAGCACCAGCCGCCGCCGCACAAGCGCCTGCCGGCCGAACGGTGTGACGATGAGCCCATCCCGCGCATACGCGATGAGGCTCCACGGCGCGATGCGGCGCTCGGTTTCGCTGACGTTCGTCAGCTCATAGGTGATCTGAACCTTAGGCTGGGAGTCATGCAGTGACAGCGAGACTGCATATCGCAAGCCCGCGCCCGGCTGAAGCTGCACGCGGGCGAAGGTGTCGGCGTGCTCGATCAGCTCGGCGGGGACATTGCCGACGTCGAATGACGCGGCGATCTGCTGCGGCTCCATGAAGGCCAGGCGCAGGCCCTGATGCGGTGCATCCTGCCCTGCCATCAGCGACGCGTCGCCCCGTCGGCGGATCGACAGGATGCGGAACTGCGGCTGAAGGCCGACGAACGCTTCGATCGCCTCGCTGCGCAGCCAGATACCGTGATAGCCCTCATGCGCCGCCAGCGACGGTTCATCTCCCGACGCTGGCTGGCACATGAGGACAAGGAGGAGGCCGATCACGATGACCGGCAGGCAGATACGGAGGATCGTCATCCGCTGCGGCTGCATCGTCATTGCACGCGCAGAGCCCGCAACTGGTACGGGTAGAAGTCGAGCGTAACCTTGCCGCCGTCGGCCTGGATGGCCTCGCCCGTGACCGCGTCTGTTACCCGTCCGCTGGCGGGCAGCGTGATCTGCACGCCGTTGCGATCGGTCATGGCCGTGTTGACGATCGCCAGGTACGTGCCATGGCCGTTCGTCGGGATGGCACGCACGACGACGGCATTGTCAGAGGCTGCGCCATCAACGCGCTGGCTGGGCAATGCCGGCAGCGACAGGAAGGCCGCATTGAAATTGCGGACATACTCCGGGAAGCCGCGGGCATGGACGCGTCCGCGCAGATAGCCGATGAAGCGCGGATCGCCATTGGCGACAGCCAGCGCCTCGCCCATCATGCAGTACGGCCCGGCGCGCTCGACATCGGCTGAGAAGTAGCCGAGCGCCGGCTTGTCCGAGGCGTCGTAAATCATGTTCTCGTTCAGCGAGTAGTGACGCACGATCGCCAGCCCCGACGCAGCGCGGAACGCCTCAAACGCCCGAGCCGACGAAACGGTGTACAGGCGGTTGAAGGCGTAGGTCAGCAGCACGCCTTCGGTCTGCTTGTAGTTTTCCGGATCGGCTTCGGGATTGGCGTGATGAACCTCCCAGCTTCCCCAGGTGCTCGGGGGCGACGTGTGGGCCTTGAGATACAGATCCTGCGACACGATTTCCTCAACCGTGATCGGCCTGACCTTGGCATCCCGCTCATGCCCGGAGGCTGCCAGGCGCTGCCGCCAGCCCTCGACATCGTCGGTCACCATCACAGGCCCGCCGATCGCGCGGAACGACACGCCCGGCTCACCGGCGACGGTCGTGTAGAGGATGATGGCATCGTCCACGCCCTGCTCACGCAGGTAGTCGCGCATCGCCACCAGGAACTGCTGCCGCTTGCCCATCCACCACTGCTTGTAGCGGGCGTAGAGCTTCGGATCCTCCTGCAGTTGCTGACGCGTGACCTCGCGACCGTTGTTGGCTTCGTTGGCAAACCGCTTGCGCGTCGCATCGCCAAAACCGATCGGAATCTGCGACCGCGGCCGGAGCCACGCGCCCACAAACGGAGCGCGGTCCTTGAACTGGACGACCGTCAGCTCCAGCATCTTCCGGAAGTCTTCGTACGTGTCGGGATCGGTGATGTCGACGTTGGAGTTCTCGATCCAACTGATGTGCGTATAGGCGTCATCACGCGTCAGCGGCTTGGCGCGGCGCTGGTTGCCCAGCCCCTGCTGCCCCTTGCTGCCGGCGTACTCGTAGTACGGCAGAACATAGAAGCCGCGCTCGCCCATCAACTGAACGATCTGCTCCCACAGCCCACGGTGATCATTGTTGAAGTAGGCCCAGCGGTTGCCCCCGTACGGGCTGGTGTCCCAGTGCTGAACCGCGCCGAACTCCAGCAGGTCCTTGGTATAGGTGTTGATCGCCAACAGATCCATCTGATTGGCTTTGAAGCGATACCAGTCCAGCCGGCTATCAAGGCCGGCGGGCGTGCCGTTCTTCTCGCCGTGCAGGACCATGTCCGCCATCTCCTCGCGCCAGAAGATGTGCCGGCGCGGCAGGCCCTCAGGCGGCGGCGTGTACTTCGCCTTCAGCCGCTGGGGATCATTTACCTGATACAGGCGAATGCGCGACACCGCCGCGCCATGCGAAATGGGGATGTTGTCAGCGGAGAACTGCGCAATCGAAACGGTGAAACCGTCTTCGGGCGTCAGCTTGCGATTGCCCTGCGTGCCACGGACGTACTCCGTGTCCGGATAGCGATCGTGCAGGTTGAAGTACATCCGCCACGTCCGGTACTCGCCGCTGAGCGGAACCGTGATCGACTCATTGAGATTGTCGACGTACTTGGGATGGAACGCATCGCCCACCGTCGCGCCGGTATGGAAGCCAAGCGACGCCTCATTTCCGGAGCTGTTGATGACCATGCTGCGCGGCGCGTCCTCGGGATACTCGATCTCCAGCACGTAATGGCCGCCGGCTTCGAGCAGCTTGTACTGGCCGATGCGGAAGGTCATGTGGGCCGCCTGGTTCTCGGTCTTGCTCAGCACGCGAACGCGTTTGCCGAGGATCGTCTCGATCCGCGAGACGCCTTCCGGGAACTCGTTGAACAGATGGCCGGGATCGTCGGCTGCCACGTCGATCTCGTCGATCAGCGTGACCTGCCCGAACGGCTCGCCGAGATCGATGACCGGCCGACTCGCCCGCTCCTGCTGGGCCTTGGCGATAGCGGCATCGCGAATGGCCTTCTGGCGCGCTTCCTCGGCCGCCTTTTCGGCCGCGGCCCTTTCCTCGGCGATGCGCTTCGCCTGGGCGGCGGCATGTTCCTCAACCGTCTGCTCGTAAAGCGCGATCTCCTGGAAATTGGATCCACCGTCGTGCCGCGTGAAGCGCAGATAACGGGTGTGCACGTTCAGCGGGATCTCGACCCACGCCTTATACGCGCCGCAATCGTAAGTCGTGATCTTCGTCCAGTTGCCCGGTGAACCGGCGGAGATGTCCAGATTCCCCTTGCCATTTGTGTCATAGATCCACAGGCTGGAGAGATATCGCTCCTGGCCGAGATCAATGTAGGCGCTGGCGGGGAAGATGGTCTTCCAATACTGCGAAGGGATCCTCCAGGCGGTCTGGGGCTCGCCGGAGTGCGGGCGATTGGGGTCCCCCTGCTCGTCGACCATGTTCTGGGGCTCGCCATGGGGAGCTTCGTTGACGACCATGGACGGGTCGAGCCTCACGCGCTGCGCGCCATCGGCTGACGACGCCAAGCCGGTCACTACTCCAAACACAGCCAGTGCTGCCGCCAGACAATGTTTGATGCTCATGGTGCTGTAGTCCTTGATCTCTGCACGAGATGCCACCCATCCCGTGTACTCGGCAACACGTGCGGCCCGACGCCGCACGGTTGCCGATCGCCCCGCCCCACCCCACGTCAGCCTGTCGCCGCTGGTGTACACGGCTGCCCGCAACCAGATACCGTCCCTCCAGCGCCCACACCGCGGGTGTAACGTCGCAGAAGTCCGGCCGCCTGACGGCAATCAGGGCGCTTGACCTGCCGAGCGCGCTATTGACGTGCCTGGCAGGACGCGATCTTTCTTACCCGCCGTCGCATCGCCAGCGGCAACGCCAGGCCCAGTAGCGCCACTGCCGACGGCTCAGGCACAACCTGGATCACGCCCGAGCCAACGAAGAAGACGTCGTTGACTACCAGCCCCAGGTCCGGATTCGCCGCGGCTGCCGCAGACGAACCGTAATACCCAGCCGGCATCGTCTGGTCGCCAAGGACCAGACCGCCAACGATTTCGAGCAGCCCGTCACCCACACTCACCTGCCCGTTGAGCAGGCCGTAGGCATGCAGGACCAGCTTCGCTTCATCCGCAATGACGTCGTCCGAGAGGATGTCCAGCAACGCGCCGTTGTGCACGTAAACGTCGCCATCACCGAGCGTCGAGGCGACAGTCCCGTTGCCAACACGCAGCGTACCACCGGAAGCATGCGTATCGCCGCTGTAGGCATTCGCGCCGGCGAGGATGAGCGTCCCGGTGCCCGCCTTCGTGAGCCCGCCCGTACCGGTGATGGCGGCGCCGATGGTGTTGGTATTCGAGGCGTTGACCCAGACCACACCCTCAGCCGATCCGAAGTTGAGCGTGCCCGCATCGGCATCCTCCACCTGGCCGATCGTCCCATTGTTGCTCACGAAGAACACGCCGCCGCTCGCGACGGTAAGCACCTGACCAGCGCCGATATTGCTGCTACTGCCAGTGAAGCGCAGCGAGTTGATCGTCGTCGCGGACGAAATCGCGACGGAGTTGGTGCTCACGTTCTCCAACGTGTTTGTCCCGCTGACGATCGCGGTCGCGTACTCGGTATCGATGTTCAGTGCTCGCAAACCGGAGGCGGTATAGGTGGCAAAACCGGAGGGACCACCGGTGTTGCCGCTGTAGTAGGCACCCATCCATGGGATGATGCTCACCGTCTTGCTGCCGGCTGCGCCAAAGCCACCCTTCAACTGGCCGCTGCCATCCGCGGCCGCCAGGTCAGCAGCCAGATTATCCGCCGTCAGGCTGATCCGCGCCACCCAATCCGCATATGCGGGGCCGCGAAGGTACACGGTAGCGCCTGCCCCACGCTGCAGAGACGTCACGTGAACTTCCGTTCCGGGCGAGTTGTTTCCCGCCCCCGCGGCCCACTGGCTATAGCCGCTGTTGAATCTGAGCGTCGCGACATCGTCATGCGTAGGCTCCAGCCCTTGCTGCCAGGGCGTACCCGAAGCATTGAGGCTCACCGCCTGGCCGACGGTACCGAGCGTGCCGCCGTTGAGCGTGATCTTGTGCTGCGTCAGGCGCTGACCCGGGTTCTCGCCAGTGCCACCATTGCTGCCGGACCACAGCGTGCCGCCGTATTGCCGAAGCGAGCCATCATACCCCGTCGCTCCATTGACGATGATCTCCGCGGCGTTGGCTGCCGAGCCATTGATCAGTGTCAGGCTTCCCGAGTTGGTTCCACCAATACCATTGTTGAGGATGATCGTGCCCGTGAATGACTTGGTCTTCACGGTGCTGCCGAACTCCATGGTACCCGTGCTGTTCTTGATGATGGTCCCGCTGCCCGCAAGATCACCATGCACCAACCAGGCTACATTGTTGCCCGTATTGGTGCCGGTGATCGTGATTGCGTTGCTCGTGGTGCCGGTGTCGAACGTACCGTTTGTGCGAATCCGCTGGGTCCCTTGAAAGTCGATGGTCAGTGACGAGCTTCCCCCCACGGCAATGTCAGCATTAAACGTATGCTGCTGCGTGCCGTCGCCAGCGATGATGTTGAGGAGGGCAGTGCCGCCAGGCGTGGCTGACTCGAACGTGAGCGTCTGTGTGCCCGTCCCATTGCTGAAGGTGACTGTCTGGCCACCGGTAGCATCCCCGACGTTCAACACCGCAATGTTGATGGGCTCACGCAGTTCAATGGTCTGATTGCCTGTGATGTCGATGTTGATATTCGCGATGTCGCCCGATGGCGATCCACTGGACCCCGGGTACGCTCCGCCCACACCGGTGCCCCAGTTGTTCTGCGTCGTCGTAGGCCAATGGAAAGTTCCGCCCGCCGTCGGCTGCCAGGTAAACTCCGCCGCCTGCGCCGTCGCGCCGACGCCGATTCCCGCCACGGCTGCTGCCAGCAGCGCACGCACGTTCAGTGAACCCATTGTCATGCTCATGGCTCCTCCTAAGGAAGATTCAATGTCCTCCGCAGTGCCCTTCCAGCGGACGTGTGATGGATCAATACTCCGACATTGCAAATCGATTGCCCGGCCCCGAGATCAGCGTTCCATCGGTCGAACGCGGATAGCCCTTTTCAAACCATGCATGGATGTTCGGCGAGGCATTGCTTGTGAGGATGTTCTGGTAGGCACCGATGTAGTACCGGTTGGTTACTACAGTGACATGGCCGTCCATGAACAGCACCGGGCGTCCACCGACTTCCGCTCCGGGCGGACCCGTCACATGCCAACTGGGCATGGCCAGGCTGTCAACCAGGATTCCGCGCGTCGAGCACCACTGCAGAGGCATCTGCTGCAACCACTTGCTGTAGTGTTTGCGTCGCCAGGCCTCCGGCCCACCGGGTGTCTCCTGCGTGAGCGCGCCGCCCTTGAAGGAGATAAAGTGGGGGCTCATCCGCTCGTGGTAATGGAGCCCCGAGTAGGTGTTCCTTCGCGATCCTTCCACATTGGGATAGTTGTACATGACCGCCGTCTTCGGCCGCGTCGGGATGGTGCCAACAGTCCCTCCAGATGCCGGGCAAAGCCAAACCGGGCGCGCATAGGTTACGTCATGCGACTTGGTAAACGGGAACGGCTCGCCCAAGTAGCCCGACAGCATCACCTCCAAGTTGTATCCCTCGCACATGCGGAAGCTCGCACCTGCCGGAACACCGCTGACGGCTGTGTCCGCAGTGGCATACTCGGCTGGGTACCAGTCCCGGTTATCCAGCGTGTAGCCGAGGAACGCGATACCGATTTGCCGCAGATTGGCGGAGCACGCCACCATCTGGGCCGCCTGGCGGGCCTTGTTGAGCGCCGGCAGCAGCATCGCAACCAGCAACGCGATAATGCCAATGACGACCAGCAGTTCAACGAGCGTGAACCCCCGGGGGGTGACTTGGCGTCTTGTCGAGCATCGCAGGGACATGCATGCCTCCTTGTCGGCTCCCGACGCGAGGTGTCAAAGGACGGGAGAGGACTCGGTGATCGGTCAGGACGATCTGTTACGCGCCTCGTTCGCAGGCGCACTGACGCTTTCTCGTTCGATCAGACGGTTTTCCAGCATCAGCCGCGTCGGTTCGTGGCTGTTGCCGATCTGGCGGAGAAGGACTTCGAGCGATCGCTCAGCCAGCTCATCCAGCGGCTGGGCGATGGTGGTCAGCGGTGGTGAAAGAAACTGGCTGACCTGAGGCGATTCCATACCAACCAGCGAAACGTCCTGCGGAACGCGAATGTTCAGCACGTTCTGCAGAATGTAGCTGGCCTCCAGGCCGAGGCTTTCATTGGCGACAAAGATCGCCGTCGGCTGGGCCATGGTGGCCAACCGCCGCAGCAAGCCGTACATCGGCTGATGATCCGTAAACGAGACGCTGAACTCGTCGACGGGCAGCTCCAGCTCGCGAAGCTTGCCTGTGAACCCCTCGATGCGCTCCTGCGTCCCCCAATTGCTCCGCTCTTCGCAGATCATCGCAATGCGCTTGTGGCCGCGGCCGGCGAGATACTCAACCGCCATCTCCCCCTGCCGGCGGTGATCCGTCGCAACAGCCGAAAACTCCGGCACATCCATGCGGTTGAGCGTGACGACCGCAACATCGCGCATCCGCTTGAGCAGCTCGATGGTCGAGTCGTCCCAAGCCATCGCCAGCACGCCATCCACCAGGCGCGTATCCAGGCGCTCCAGGTTGTGCTCGGTGACCAGCTCAACAGCAACTTCATGCTTGCTGAGCGCCTCCACCACGCAGCTCAGCAGGTTGGGAACAAAGCCGCCAAACGTGGTGAATCGATGGCGATCGATCACCACTGCGATCGTCAACTGACGGGCGGACATGCGTGGCCGAAAGCCTGCCGCCCGTGCGGACGCCAGAACGCGCCGCCGCGTAGCCTCCCCAATACCCCCGCGGTGGTTCAGCACCCGGCTGACCGTACTGGCAGATACCCCCAGCGTGTCCGCCAGATCGTAAATCGATTGCCTTGGTTTGCTCGCCATTGGCCTCGTTCCAGTTGGGCGATTGCAGGAGATGAATGCAACTATTGCGTAGTGTATAGCAACGTTGCATTCTGTCAAGACATTTTTTGTTTATTTGCGACCCCAATCTGCCCAGATTTGAGGAAATGACGCCAAAAATGCGGCTCCGTCCGCAGCGCACACGTTTACACAACAGTTGCATATCGGAGCAATCATAGCCGCCCCACCTGACGCAAATGCCTGACAAGAAACCGGTTGTAGGTACGAAGTTGCACAAACCTGGCCTTGGACCGCGATCTTCACGTCAATCGCTGTCCGACACCGCGGTAACATCCGCTCGCCGACACCCCTGGTAGGGCCGGCCTCGCTACGGACCTTGCCCTATCCCGCCCCCTAATGCTGTCGTCAGGACCGCAGACGCCTCAACTCTTCGACCCCGTCATTGCGACGCTTTCGACGAAGTAGCGCTGCGCGGCAAAGAACAGGACTACACACGGCAGCATGCAGATGACACTGGCAGCCATCAGCAGGTGCGTGTCGCCGGTGCCGTACTGGCCGCGGAAGCTGTTGAGCGCGAGCGCCAGCGTGCGGTTCTCGGGGCTGTTGAGGTAGATCAGCGGCCCCATGAAGTCGTTCCATGTCCCCAGGAAGGTGTAGATCGTCACGATCGCAATCACCGGCCCACTCAACGGAAGCATCAGTTGCCAGTAGATGCGCAGATTGCTGGCGCCGTCGATACGGGCGGCTTCGATCAGCTCCTCCGGGATCTGCGAGAAGAACTGCCGGAACATGAACACGAAAAACGGGCTGGCCAGCCAGGCGGGGATGATCAGCGGCCAGAAGGTGTCGATCATCCCCAGGTAGCGGAACAGCACAAACACCGGGATCATCGTCACCTGCGCCGGCAGCATCATCGTACTCAGCATGGTCATGAACAGGATGTTGCGCCCGCGAAAACGAAATCGCGCAAACCCGAAGCCGACCATCGAGCAGGAGATTACCTGTCCGACAATGCACAGGATCGTGATGACGACCGTGTTCGACAGCGCCGGGAAGCTCGCCGGCAGGCGGATTTCGCCGATCAGCGGCAGTGTCGCAGTCGTCCACGTCAAGCCGAGCTTCTCGGCTGCGGCTGGGTAGTTACTCCATCGCACGTCGGCCAGGCTCTCGGGCGGGGTGATGAAGTTGCCGGCGCTGACCTCGGCTTCGGTCTTCAGCGAGCCGTTGATCACGAAGTAGAACGGCACGAGGAATGCCAGCGACCCCAGGCCGAGGATCAGGTACGCGATCGCCTGGTGCCGCCACGAGGGCCGGCTGCCGCCGGTTGCCCGGCGGCGCGGCCGCTTCCATGTCAGGGCTGCCCCCGCAGCCGAGATCTCCGGCAGCGGCTGGTTGACGTCCCGCGTCGGCGTGGTTGGCGAGCCGATCATGGTCATGTGCGCAGTCCTTCGTAGTAGACGACATTCCGCGATCCGCGGAACACCGCGATCGTCAACACCAGCACGATCACAAACAGCACCCAAGCCATCGCGCTGGCATAGCCCATGTTGTGGAACTCAAACGCCTGGCGGTACAGGTTCAGCACGTAAAAGAGCGTCGCATTGCCCGGCCCCGCGCCGGTCATCACGTACGCCTGAGTAAAGACCTGGAAGCTGCCGATGATGCCCATCACCAGGTTGAAGAAGATCAGCGGCGAGAGCATCGGCAGCGTCACATTCCAGAATTGCCGCACCGGCCCGGCGCCGTCGATGCGCGCGGCTTCGTACAGGGAAGCCGGGATCCCCTTCAACCCCGCCAGATAGATGATCATCCCGCCGCCGACGCCCCACAGGCCCATGATGACGAAGGCGGGAATCGCCCAGACCTGAGCGTCATCGCCAAACCAGTCCGGCGGCTGGCCGCCGAACAGGCCCGTGATCGGCCGGAGGATCGCATTGAGCAGGCCGTAATCCTTGTTGAAAATTTGCAGCCACAGCACCGCCAGCGCCACGCCACTGACCACGCTCGGCACGAAGTAGATCGTGCGGAACAGCGCGATTCCGCGGACCTTCAGGTTCATCAGCAGCGCGACAGCCAACGCGGCGACCTGCCCCACGGGCACGGCGAGGATGACGTAGTAACCCGTCACCTGCAGCGACTTGTAGAACGTCGGATCGGCTGCGAAGAGCTGATGGAAGTTGGCCAGGCCGACCGACTCCGCCTGGCTGATTGGCATCATCGCTGACCATCGCGTGAAGCTCAGCAGGAAAGACGCGATCATCGGCCCAGCCGTCAGGGCGATGAACCCGGCAAACCAGGGCATGATGAACAGCCACCCCGCCCGCTCGGTCGTTCGATCCAGCGGCCCGAGCTTCTGCTGCCGGGCACGCCACCACAGCGCTGCGATGACGGTCACGACAGCCCCCGCGACAACTGTCATCACAATATCCCACCGCATCGGCGACCACTGCCGCCGACGCAGGGGCGAGTCGAGTTCAGCCAGCCAGGCGGCCTCGATCTCCTTTGCCGACTGCATCGTCGTCTTCTGGCTGGACTGGATCGATTCGGTGATGCGATCCCCGACGATGCGTCCCCACTCGGCTTCGCGCGGCAGTTGCTGCACACGCGCATGCTCCAGCGCCTTGAGGAAAAGATCCGCCCGATGCGGCGGAATGCCCGGCGGTGCGAGGAAATCGTCGCTTTCGGCAATGCTTCGCAGCGGCGGAATCGCCAGCCCCAGGCGCGATTGCATGGCTGCGCCGTCGGGGCCGCAGAGAAACTTCATCAGCTTGTAGGCTTCCTCGGGGTGTTTCGTACCCGCCGTCATGCCCCAGGCGGTCATGAAAAGCTGCGATGCCGGCGGATGGCCAGCCTTGTGCGGCACGGGTACGACATCCCACCGGAAGCGCGTGATGCTCGTGTAGCGCGGCACCATCCACCGCCCCACCGGCCCAGCCACGCCGATGTTGCCGTTGAAGAACTCCTGCCCGCCGTCCTTGCCAATGCCGGTGTTGTTGAAGACGGTCTGCTCTTCGATCCGCACGCGGCGGATCATCTGCAATGCTTCCTGCGCCGCCGGCTCATCCAGCACGACGTCGTGGAAGCTGTCGCCGAAGAACTCACCGCCATAGGTCCACAGGATGTTGCGCAGCGTGTCCGGCCAAATCTGCAGCACCCCGCCATAGATCCGCCGCCGCTCAAAGCCAGGCTTGCCGTTGAGGGCGGTGATCCTGCGCATCACGTCCTCAAACTCATCCCACGTCCAGCCGTCATACGGCACGGGCACGCCGGCGGCTTCGAACAGATCGAGATTGACGTAGAAAACGGCTGTCGTGAAGTCCTTGGGCAGGCCGTAGAGCGATCCTTTTCCGGTCACGCCGGTTTCGACATCGTAGCGATAGGCATCCAACAAAACGGGAAAGTAGTCGTCGAAGAAACCGGCTGTGCCGGCGGCGCGCTCCTGCTCGATGAAGTCATCGATCGGCCGGATCAGCTTCAGGCTGGCCATCTCCGGCAGCAGATCGGGCGGCAGATAGAACAGATCCGGCGGCGTGCCGGCAGCCAGCATCGTCTTGAGCTTGCTGCGCATCTCGCTGGCGTGGATCCGCTGGATGCGGACATGCGGATTGTCAGCCATGTACCGCTCGACCAGCGTCTGCACGATGGCGTTCTCGGCTGGATCACCCCAGTGCAGAATCGTGAGCGTGATCGGCCGCTCCCGCTCGGCTTGCCGCTGCAGCACGATGCGCCGGCCGACATCCACAAACGACCAGATGACGATGAGGCACGAAACGAGGACCAGCAACAGGCGAATTGCCCTGGCGATGGACATGCGCGCTCCTCGTGCTTCAGTTCTGCTCGAACTGGGCTGCAGACAGCACAGCCGAACCGTACGGCGCAAGGCGGATCGTGACCGCGCCCCGATCCGGCATCACGCGCGCGCCGTCGAGGGGCGTAACCGTCGGCCGCGTCACTGGTGATGCCGCCGTGTCCGGTGGATCCAGCCGTGCATGCTCAGGATTCAGCCAGTCGATCAGCGGCCGATCGGCATCTTCGCCCGCCAGCGGAAGCTGCAGCTCCTGCTCCCGATCGCTGCGGTTGAGGACGACGTAGACATGCTGATCGCCGAGGCTCCGCCGATAGGCCAGCAGGTTGTTCTCGTCGTCCGTCAGCAGCGGGACAAAGAACCCCTCGCGCAACGGCTGAAGGCGATGGCGCATCGCAGCCAGCCGCTGGAAGTGCTCGAAGAGGTCCGTCTTGAACTCGATCTGCGGATCCTCGTACGGCAGCAGATCGCGCCAGACCATCGGCTGACGGTTGGACGGATCATCGGGTGACCACATACCGGCTTCCGTGCCGTAGTAGATCATGGGCGCGCCGACATACGTGAACTGGAAGACGACCGCCTGCTTGAGCCGCTGCCAGTGGACCTCATCCGGCTTGGCGGGTGAATACGGCCAGCTTGCGGCGTTGTCCTGCGGACGGTTGGCGCCGTCGTACGGTCGATCCGGGTTGACGAACATGCTCGCCAGGCGGTCGGTGTCGTGCGAGTCGAACAAATTCTGCTGCACGAGCGCGACCTGGAACGGATAGGTCATCTGCAGCTCCGCCAGGCGCGCGACAAACCGGCTGGCCGGGATCTGATCCCGCACATCGACGAAGAAATCCTGAGCGGCCATGGCGAACTGGTAGTTCATCACGGCATCGAACTGATCGCCGTCGTTCAGCCAGGCCTGGGCCTCGCCCCAGATTTCGCCGGTGATGTAGGCCTCGGGGTTGAGCTCCTTGACCAGCTTGCGCCAGTCGCGCCAGAACGGGTGCGGGATGTCTCCGGGCACGTCCAGCCGCCAGCCGTCGATGCCGTCCTGCGTCGATGGATCGCCGTCCGGATCCATCCATCGCCGCGTGATCGCGAAAATATGTTCGCGCGGCCCCTCCGCCAAGCCAAGCCGGTCATCCTTCTTGAAGACGGGCAGATGGCCGTTGTCGCCGTCCCATGCGCGCCACTGAATGCCGCCCGGCTTGCCATGAACGGCAAAGGGCTTGTCCATCCTTCGCCAGTTGGCTGGATCGCCCCAGTCGGTGATCTCAAACCAGCCGGCATACTTGCTGTTGGGTCCCTTCTCCAGCACATCCATGAAGAACGGATGCGCCCTGCCGACGTGGTTGAACACGCCATCGATCAACACCTTGAACCCCTGCCGATGGGCTTCCTGGATGAACTCGAGGAAGAGCCGATCGGTCTTCGTCCACTTCCATGTGGCTGGGTCGTCCGTCTCGCCTTCGAGCTCGGCGATGTCGCCTTTGAAGCCGAAGTTGTCGTCGATGTGCCGGTAGTCGGCGGTGTCGTACTTGTGCATCGACTCGGCTTCGAAGATTGGGTTGAAGTAGATGGCATTGACGCCCAGCTCGCGCAGGTACGGCAATGCCCACATCACCCCCTGCAGGTCGCCGCCATAGCGACGTTTCCAGACATTCCCGGCGTTGTGATAGAAGTTCTCCTCGCCGGGAGCTTCGCCGTATGCGGTGTGAGCGGTCCACCAGGCCGCCGTCCATGGGATCAGCCGCTCAAACTCGGCATCGCCGGGATCGTTGGCTGGATCGCCATTGCGGAATCGCTCAGGGAAGACCTGATACCAGATTGCATGGCGCGCCCACTGCGGCGTATCCACACTCGGCTGAAGGCGCAGCTCGGATTCATCGAGCGTGATGGTCTGCTCGCCGTCGATGAGCTGGAACTGATACACCACATGCTCGCCATTCACATCGACCAAGCCGCCGAAGTGGTCAAACCCGTCGGCTGACGCGATGCGCGGCAGATACGCTTCTGCATCGCCGATGACGACCTTCACCGCTTCGACATCCCCCGCCTGGGTTCGGACGCGGAAGCGGATGGTGTCGCCATCAACGATGTTGAGGTCGCGCACATCGGCTGGGTCATGCCGGACGAAGTCGAGGTTGACCTGGTTCGGCTGGGGTGGTGGCGCCTTGCGGATGTCGGGGCCGACGATCACGCCGCTGTTCATGCCGCCGTAGTTGTCGGGCACTTCCAGTTCGCGGTCGCCGGTGGGATCGGTGATCCATCGTCCGCCGTCGACGACGAACTTGTACTCGTGCCGGCCATCGTCCAGTCGAAGCGTCACAACCCAGATGTGGTCCTGCTCCGGATCTGCCATCGCCAGCGCGTCCTTGCTCCAGCCGTTGAACGACCCAGCCAGGTTCACGCGCTGCGGCTTGTCGTGCCACTGCGAGGCGTCGAGGCGGAAAGTGACGTTGTTGCCGTCAACGATGGCTTCGCCATGGGCGAATGGCGCAAGTACGCATGAGAGAATCAGCACGCCCGGGATGACTCGATGCATGGCGTCTCCAGTAGATGGAACGACCGATGTTTCCTGATGTGGCACGGGCTACCAGCCCGTGGGCTCCTCTTCAGATCACGGGCTGGTAGCCCGCGGCCGGTGGCAGTTAATTGCCCCCCTCTCCATCAATTCAAACTGATCTGCGTTATCTGTGCTCATCGTTGGCTAACAGCCGACTTGCGATCGCCGTCGATTCGCGCACGACCAGGTGCGTCGGCAGAACCTCAGCCACTTTCTCCGTTTTTCCGCGGATGCGTTCGATCAGCCGCTCGCATGCCAGCGCGCCCACCTCGTACAGCGGCAGGTGGACGGTCGTCAGGCTGGGGTTGGCGAAGGCGGCATGCTGCATGTCGTCAAAGCCCATGACCGACACCTGCTGCGGAACGGCAATCCGCTTGCGGTTGAGGTAGTGCAGCGCGCCGATGGCCATCTTGTCGTTGGCTGCAAACAGCGCCGTCACATTCGGGTGGCGCGTCAGGATTTGCTCAGCCGCTTCTGCCCCACCGGCTTCGGTGAACTTGCCGTCAGCCTTCCAGGTCGGGACGGGTTCAACGCCGGCTGCGCGAAGCTTCTGTTCGTAAACCTCGATCTTGTCGCGGGCTGTGCGGATGTCGGGGGCGGCATAGATCAAACCGATCTCGCGATGGCCGAGCTGCAGCAGGTAGTTCATCGCCTGCTCAGCCCCGGCTCGGTAGTCGCACACGACGTAATCCAAATCCCACTGTGGGAAATAGTTATCGACGACGACCAGCGGATACTGGCGATCACGGAACTCCGCCAGGAAGTGATGACGGTCATTCACGCCCATGCAGACGACACCGTCGACGTAGCGGCGTTCGAAGATCTCGATGTGCTGCTTGCTGCGGATGTAGTCGGGCTTGGCCTGTTCGAGGATGACCTTGTAGCCGAGTTTCCCGGCGCGGTCGCAGACGCCGGAGATCACTTCTCCGAAATACGCATCCGCAAAGGCATGGCGAAGGGCTGGGATGATGATCGCCATGACCTGCGTATACTTGCTGCTGAGAGACTGCGCCAAGCGGTTGGGGCGGTATCCGACCTTATCGATGATCCGCTGGACATGAAGCTGCGTCGCCCGGCTGATGCGCGGGTTGTCGTTCAGCACCATGGACACGGTGGCGACAGAAACGTTGGCCAGGCGGGCGATATCGCGCACGGAGACGGGCTTATCGCCGCTGGCCCCCTGGCGCGTCCGCCGGGCGCGCGAGCCCGGGGCTGGGCGCTGCTCGTTGCTGGCCAGGTCGCTGCTGGATGACGTGTCGCGGACCGACATGGTTAACCAGTTTACTATAATGCTAAACAAACGCAAGAAATTTCCTGGCAGAAATCAGGATTCGACGGATTCGCGTTAATCCTTATGGCTACTGGCCTTGCGGAAAGGGGCACGGGACGCCCGCCTGGTTCCGAGGTCGACCAGTGCCAGTAATAGCGGAATTTTCTTGACAACATGGCACGTCAGGGTATCGTTGCCGTATATAGACGCCGAAGCCTTAGTTTTGGCGCTGCACGTTTCTGCGAGCCAACTCGAATGATCTGTTTCGTGGCGGCTCCTTTTTTTGCGAGACCCAGTTAACCGTTTCACTTGATGTTTGCCTTCTCGCACGCGGGCGTGCGGTCAAGTGACGGCGAACCCATCTCTCTGGTTGGAGGACCGTATGCGACAGTGGACAGTTCCAATTGTAGGAGCGGGCATCGTCGCCCTGCTGGGCAGCGCGCTGCCGGCCTGTGGGGCAACGCTCGCCAGTGACGACGCCAGTCAAAGCGCCTACGACGACGGCTGGGATGCCGGCGACAATGGCGGAAGCGGATTCCTGCCGTGGTCGGTCGTGGCCCGTGAGAACGATTCGGGCTTCGGCGGCGGATTCATCTCGTCGAACAACGGCGCGGTCGATATCGGCACGGGCCCGGACAACAAGGCATTCGGCGTGTACGGGAATGGCGGCGGCGTCGGCCAGGCGATCCGACCGTTCGACGGCGCGTTGTCCGTCGGGCAGACCTTCCTGATCTCGATGGACAATCAGGGGATCGACAACGGCGGCACGGTCGGCTTCGGCCTCCAGACATCGGATGGGACCAACCGTCTTGAGTTCTACTTCGTCGGTGGGGAAAGCACCTACACGGTCAACAACGGCGACGTCATCAGCAGCGATGTCGGCTGGACGGAGGGCGGGCTGAACCTCGCCATCACGCTGACCGGGCCGGATTCGTTCTCGCTGACCATCAATGGCGGCGAGCCGATTATCGGTGCGTTGGGTGGACCATCGGGATCGGGCATCAGCCAGGTGCGCCTGTTCAATGCCAATGGCGGACCCGATGTGTTCTTCAACAACCTGGCGATTGTTCCCGAACCAGCCAGCGTGGCGTTGCTGGGCTTGGGGGCGATGGTTGGGCTGCTGCGCCGCAGGGGCTGAATGCAATGGGCGGATCGTCCGGCTGGGGTGGCGCAACATCCATCCCGCCGGACGATCCGGCCCGTTCTGCAACGTCTCACGTATCCAGATCACGCCGTTAAGTACTGTCCCATGCGAAGCCATTTCAGACAGCCAGGATGCACTGCGCAGGCAATCACGGCCACCATGGGCATGATGGCCGCCCTGCTCCTGCCGGCGGCTCCCGTCGCAGCCGAGGACGTCTCCGCGCCGGCCATCCTGCAATGGTTCGAAGGAACCTGGCAGACGATGGAGCGCCGGGCCGCTGACGTTTTTATGGCCGGCTACGGCGCGATCTGGGCTCCCCCGCCGGGACGCGCGGAAACCAGCAACTTCTCCGTCGGCTATGATGTCTACGATCGCTTCGACCTGGGCAAGCCCGGCGATCCGACGCTCTACGGCACGGAGACGGGCCTCAAGACGGCCATCAGCACGCTCCACAAAGCCAACGTCGCGTTCCACGTCGACTTCGTCATCAATCACAACGGCTTTGCCGACGCCGGCACGCCCGGGTTCATCGAGTCCGGCGGATATCCCGGATTCGTGCTGCAGAATCCCGACGGCGGCACCGATCCCTGGGGCGTGCCCGGGACCGATGGCGACTTCAACAGCGCCTACGACTGGGGCGCGATTCGCGAGCGGCTGGCTGGGCTGATCGACATCAACCATGCCACCAACTGGCAGCTCATCCGTCATCCCGTCGATCCGAACGATCCTCGCAACATCCCGGCTGGCGTTACGCCGTGGAATGGCCGGATCGCCAATCAGCCCGACTCGGCCAATGCCCGCTTCTACCCGGATCGCGACCTTCAGCCGATCATGGTCTTCGACCCCAAGACCGGCGAAAGCGACATCGCGATCTACCCGTTCAACCTCGACAACCCGATGGCCGGCGATCCCATCCCGGAGAACGCCACGGGCCTGCTCATGCGCAATGCCCAGTGGCTGGTGCAGGTGATCGGCGTCGACGGGTTCCGCATTGACGCAGCCAAGCATATCGAGGGCTTCACGCTCGACTACTTCGACCGCGCCGTCTATCGCGCCAATCCACGCAAGCTGCTGGACGGCTCGACCCAGCACGTCTTCAGCTACAGCGAAGTCTTCGACGGTAACCGCGACTATCTCAGCGACTTCATCCGCAAGGACATCAACCCCAACGATCCCGGCCGCGTCGGCGGCAATCGCGATGTGCTGGATTTCCCAGCCTTCTTCGCGATGCGCGACAACCTGACCAGCAACGGCTTTACCAACAACTGGTACAACATGGTCTATGCCGGGATGGACGTGCACGACGACGGTCTGCGCAACGGCTCAGCCGGCGTGCTGTTCGTCGGCAACCATGACGAGGGCCCCGGCCCCTACCTCAACAACGTCGCCCATGCCTATGTGCTGATGCAGCCGGGCAATGCGGTCGTCTACTTCAACGGCAAGGAACACGGCGACAACCGCGAGTTCCCCAAGGATGGTCGCGGCGACGCGCTGGGCGGCCGCTACGGCGACACGATCATCAATCTCGTCAACATCCGCAACACGCACGGCCGCGGCGACTATCGCGAACGGTGGATCAGCAAAGAATACTACGCCTTCGAGCGATCCGGCTCAGCTCTCGTGCTGCTGAGCAATCGAAACGACGGCGGCACCAGCGACTGGATCAATTTCTTCGTCGATCTGCCATGGGGCACGCCCCTGATCGAGCTGACCGGAAATGCAAAGGCCAACGGCTTGCCCGAGCTGCTGACCGTCACCTCCGACGGCTGGGAGCAGCCCAACTACGTGCGGACCAAGTTCCTGCACAACGACGACCAGGACAAGGGCTTCCTGATCTACGGCCTGGCGACGCCGCAGGGCCAGCTCACGCTGAGCAATGTCGCCCAGGCCATCGGTCCCGACGCCGAAACGAGCTGGAACAACGGCTCGCAGCGTCTGTCGGAGATCGACGTCATCACGGCTGACAGCTTCGGCGTCACGCTCACCACCAATGCCGTCAATCTCCTGGGCGTGGTTCGCGACCGCGATGCCGACGGCGACAACGCCCTGATCCGCATCGACGGCGGGCTGGACCTCAACGGCAACGGCTACGTCGATTTCGTGACGCCGGGCAGCGTCGTCTACGGGTTTGAGGAGTTCGTCGGCGCCAACGCGAGCAAGAGCCCCGGCTACTTCAATGCCGACGGCAACGGCCTGTACACGATGCAGATCGATGCTTCGCAGCTCAGCGAGGGGTATCACTTCATCGAGGTGCGGGCGTTCCGGCATCGCGAGGACGGCGGGCCGGCGGTGTATGCACCGTTCAAGCGGACGATCTATGTCGACCGCCTGCCGCCGGAGTCAGCCATTGATCAATTCAGGCCCTTCGGCAGCTTTGCCGGCGACAATGACATCTGGATTCGCTCGGTCGATCAGACCGCCGACAGCGTGCATGTCTTCATGAACCTGCCGGCGACGGTCAGCGATGAGCAGATCCTGCAGATGGTCGCCAACGGCCAGGGCCGCGCCGATGCCATCGACCGTGACATCTTCAAGACGGGCTTTTTCGGCATCCCCAATGGCAACAACGTCTTCACGATCGTCACGTTCGAGATCACCGGCAACCTCAGCATCCAGCGGTTCACCGGCATCACGCCCGCGAATGTCCGCGGCGGCGGCCTGGGTGATCTGAACCACAACGGTGTCTTCGAGCCGGGCGATCTGGCCAATACATCGCACGGTTTCGAGGCGGTGCTTTACAGCCGCAATGCGCAGTTCAACCCAGCCGCCGATCTCAACGGCGACGGCCTGGTCGACAACCGCGACCTGTTCCTGCTGAAAAACGTGCTCGTCTCCAACGGCGCCGGCACGGAGACGCTGGACATGCTCAACCAGGTCCTGCTCCGCCGCGGCAATATCAACGGCGCCTTTGGCACCGATCAGTGGGACATCGATGCCCTGTACGATCGCGTTTACGGCCGCGTAGCGAGCACCGATCTGTGGTACGACGACCTGAACGTCGACGGCGTGATCGATCAGCTCGATGTCGACGCGCTGGTCTATCACATCCTGCAGACCAACTACGGTGACGCCAATCTGGATCGCGTGGTGAACCGCGCGGATCTGGACATCCTGCTGGCCAGCTACACCCAGCCGACAGGCTGGGCGGGCGGCAACTTCACCGGTCTTGGCCCGGTCGGCCTGGCGGATCTGGAGCTGTTGCTGAGCAACTACACCGGCCCGACCGGCCTGATCGACGATCTGCCGCAACTTGGGCAGGCCGAGCGAACGCTGCTGACATCCTATGGATTTACGGTTGTACCCGAGCCGGCTGGTGCAAGCCTAGCGACAGCAGTCGGCGTTCTGCTGCTGTCCCGTCGTCGCCGCCGGTCCCCTTACCCCAGCCGTTTCGGCAGGAACTGAGGCCTGGAATGAAAATCACATCTCTTCTCCGAGGTAAGCCTATGAACCGTCGCAGCGCCTTCACGCTCGTTGAGCTGCTGGTTGTGATCGGCATTATCGCCCTGCTGATCAGTATCCTCCTGCCCGCCCTCCAGAAGGCCCGCGAAGCGGCGCAGAACGTACAATGTACGTCCAACCTGCGACAGCTCGCCATGGCGGCGATCATGCATGCCCAGGACTGGCGCGGTCGCATCCCGACGGCTTCTTCGCATGCCGTGCTGCACCCCAACGCCGACGGCAGCCAGAGCGTCGATCCTGGCAAAAGCAAGTACCAGTACCGCGATGACGGCTATCTCAAGGACTGGGCCAGCGCCCTGCTGCCCTATCTCGGCAAGGCGCACGACGTCAACTTCCAGGACGCCCCTGACGATGTAGCCAGGATCTTCTGGTGCCCGTCTGACGATCGGATCGAGGAAGGCGGCTATCGGATGAACAACGTCACCCACATCTGGATCAAGGTCTCCTATGGCATCAATGCCGACATCTCAGCCGTCATCGCCAACGACAACCGCACGCGCGTGAGCTGGGAGCATGAGCTGGGCGTCTACAAGTCGACCCGCTCCTATGGTGGCGACTATGGCCACGGCCTGGACGGCCTGATCGGGAAGGTGCAGTATCCCTCGGAGACACTGCTGTTCGCCGATCGCGGCACATTCCCGCACATTTACGGCGCAGCCTACTCGATCGAAGACAACACCATGCTGGCCTACTCCAGCCACTGGACGCAGGGCACGCTCAACACCATCTACAACGCGAGCTGGCTGCGTGACGGCATCCCGATGCATCGCCACAACAACCGCATCAACGTCGCCTTCTGTGACGGCCATGCGGAGACCGTCTCGCGCGATCGATTCAGTGAAGTGCGCGTCTCGCCGTACGAGTTCTGATCCCGCCGCCGACGAGACATCTGAACCGCAGATCAACGCGGATGAACGCAGACGATGAATCAGCGTTCATCCGCGTTTCTCGTTTGCAGCGACACCCAATGCGCGTCGCGTTGCCGCATCTCAATGATCGCGAGCTCATCTGCAGCCCCCGGCCAGCCAATACTTCGTGATGTCGCCGCGCACTCTGCATTTCCGCGGTGCCGCTACCTGAGCTCGCGCAAGAAGAAACCCCTTGTAACTCTCAAGTTACAAGGGGTTTGTATGTGGGCCCGATTGGATTCGAACCAATGACCTCGTCCTTATCAGGGACGCGCTCTAACCAACTGAGCTACGAGCCCGGGACTTTCTGTCTCCGCCAGCGGGCAGGTCATTCTATGAGACTTGCCGCCGCTGTCAACGCATGCGAAGACAGATCGGACGTCGTTCATGCCTGCTGGCCTTCAGCCGCCGGCTGGGCCTGCTCGCTGCCGCCCTTTTCCTTCGCAGCCTTCAGCACGCGCGTCGCAAACTGATGCCGGCGCTCGTTGCGGCGGCGACGCAGACCCGCGCTGCGACGAGCGCCGCCCGTCGGCTTGGATTCCTCAGTCAGCAACTGCAGCACGACCAGGTCACCACCATCGCCGATGCGGAAATCGCTGGTCTTGATGATGCGGGTATAGCCGCCACGACGGTCAGCGAACTTGGGCGCGATGTCGTTGAACAGCTTCTGGACGACCGTGCGCGAACCCTCGGTGATGAACTCCTGGTCCTCATCGACGAGGCGACGGTCCTGAAGCGTGGCGATGACACGGCGGCGCGCCGCCAGCGTGCCCGTTCGCGCCAGCGTGATCAGCTTCTCAGCCATCGCCCGGACTTCCTTGGCCTTGGGAAGGGTCGTGCGCACCATCCCATGCTCAAAGAGGCTCTGGACGAGGTTGCGCCGCATCGCGGTACGGTGCTCAGTATCACGGCTGAGCTGCCGGCCGAACATACGATGACGCATGGAAAACTCCTGTAATCTCTTTCAAAGGGCGAAACCTGGCGTCAGCCACGGCATCGCCGGGATACCTTCAAGGAAGCTGCCCGATCGGCACGTTACTCCTGAGCCGCGGATGCTTCCTCCCCTTGCGGCTGGGAACCGGCCGGCTCCTCGGAGAAGCGGCTGGTGTCCGCCGAAGGAATGTTGTCCAGATCCAGCCCCAGGCTCAGGCCCAGGTCGGCCAGCTTGCGCTTGACCTCACGCAGCGAGGTCTTGCCGAAGCTGCGAACCTTCAGCAGGTCCGACTCGGTCTTCTTCACCAGGTCGCGGACCGTCTGGATCTTGGCCGACTCCAGGCAGTTGTTCGCCCGGACGCTCAGGTCCAGCTCCTGGACGCTCATGTCCAGCTTCTGCTGGAGCTCGGGATCGTAGGTCGTCTGATTGGCCTCGCGGATCGCCTCTAGCGCCTCTTCCGTCGCCGTTTCGGCACCCAGTTCGAAGTACTGTACGAACGGGTTGAGGTGCTTGCGGAGGATCTTGCTGGCTTCGACCAGCGCCATCTCCGGCGTGACCGTGCCGTTGGTCCAGATCTCGAGGATCAGCCGGTCGTAGTCGGTCTTCTGGCCGACGCGGGCATCCTCGGTCGTGTAACGCACGCGCGTCACCGGCGAGTAGATGCTGTCGACCGCGATCAGGCCGAGCTCCTGCTCGCCGCCTTCGTCGCGGATGTTCTCGGCTGCGGTGACGTAGCCGCGACCCTTGTTGACCGTGAGGGTCATGTCGAACTCAACGTCCTCGGTCAGCGTGGCGATGACCAGATCCTTGTTGATGACCGTGACGTTGGGATCCGTCTCGATCATGCCGGCCGTGACCGGGCCGGCCTTGTTGGCGCGGAGGGTCATCTGCCGCGGCTCATCGCCTTCGAGCTTCACGATCAGGCTTTTGACGTTGAGGATGATGTCGGTGACGTCCTCGATCACACCCGGCAGGCTCGAAAATTCGTGCTGTGCGCCCTTGAGGCGAATGTGCGTCACGGCGGCGCCTTCAAGGCTGGACAGCAGGATGCGACGCAGGCTGTTGCCCACAGTCGTACCGAAACCGCGCTCGAAGGGCTCGGCGATGAACTTGCCGTACGTATCCGTCGAAACCTGCTCGTCTCGCACCACGCGGGACGGCAACTCCAGGCCACGCCAACGAATTCTCATGTTACTTTCTCCGTTGCATCCGCCGAATTGCCGGAAGTTCCCGCCCCAACCGTTTGGGGCCATCTGTACTCCAGCCTCGTCGCCGGATGCCTAAAGACTGTTCTGATTCGAGCAAAGCGCCGTCGGTCGAGGGAATCGCGGGAGCCAGGGGCTTCAACCGCCGGCCTGCGACCGGTGCTGCAGATCGCTCGTGGATTAGACGCGCCGCTTCTTGGGCGGCCGGCAGCCGTTGTGCGGCAGCGGGGTCACGTCTTCGATGCCCGTGACTTTCAGGCCGGCATGCTGAAGCTGCAGGATCGCCTGCTCGCGACCGGCACCCGGGCCCTTCACACGCACCTCGACTTCGAGCATCCCGGCCTTCTTGGCAGCCTGGGCTGCGGCCTCGGCAGCGCGACCCGCCGCCCACGGCGTGCTCTTGCGCGAGCCCTTGATGCCACCGATCGTGCCAGCCGACGCCCACGAGATCGTCTCGCCGTTGGGATCGGTGATGGTGATGATCGTGTTGTTGAAGGTGCTCTTGATGTGCGCGATCCCGCGGGTCACACCCTTGCGGACTTTCTTCTTCGCGCCGCCCTTGCTCTTGCTGTCTGCCATCGGTTGATTTCCTCGTCTGGCGGATCATCCGGTCTACGCCGTACCCGCCGTGCTCAGTTGCCAGTTGCGAGTTGCCAGCAGTGAGTTGCCATCGTGCACATACCGGCACAGGGCAACCGGGAACTGGCAACCATCCTCGACTTACTTGCCCAGCTCCTTCACGCCCTTCTTGCCGGCAACGGTCTTGCGCGGGCCCTTGCGGGTGCGGGCGTTGGAACGCGTGCGCTGCCCGCGGACGGGCAGGCTCTTGCGGTGACGCAGTCCCCGGTAGCAGCCGATGTCGCGCAGGCGGGCGATGTTCTGCTGGATCTGGCGGCGAAGCGCGCCTTCGACAAGATAGTTCTTGTCGATGATGCCGATGATCTTCGCCAGCTCCTCTTCGCTCAGGTCCTTGGCGCGGCGGCTGCCGTCGATGCCCGCCTCCTTGAGGATCACCTCGGCATTGGCGGGGCCGATGCCGTAGAGGTACCGCAGGCTTACGCGGATGGGCTTGTCGTTGGGGATGTCGACACCACTGATACGGGGCATTGTTGTTTGTCCTTGGTCAGATGTCCGTTGTCGGCTGGGATCCCGCAGCCGCGATCGGCTGCGGAGACACGCGCACCGGACTTATCCCTGCTTCTGCTTATGCTTGACGTTGGTGCAGATCACGCGCACTACACCCTTGCGGCGCACAATCTTGCAATTCTCACAGATTCGTTTCACGCTGGCTCGGACCTTCATGACATCACCGTGCGCTGTTAGGGGTCGAATCGCTTACAATATCAGAAATTTCGACCACTCTCAACCCCGCCAGGGGCTGGGCGTGGCCGAACTTGCGTCCTTCTCACAGGCCCCAGGGGGCCCTGCCGTCGGTCAGCACATCCGCGCCGACCTCCGTGATCGCGACCGTGTGCTCGAAATGGGCAGCCGCCCGGCCGTCTTTCGTGACGACCGTCCAGTTGTCATCGAGCATCCTCACGTGCCGCTTGCCCATGACCACCATGGGCTCCACCGCCAGGGTCATCCCCGGGCGGAGGATGAAGTCTCCTCGTAACTGCTCTGCAGTCACGAAGTTAGGGACTTTCGGGTCCTCGTGCATCGAGGTCCCGATGCCGTGGCCGACGAACTCCCGGACCACGTTGAACCCGGCTCGCTCGACCGTGTACTGCATCAGCCGGGCGATATCCGACCACCGCCGGCCGGGCTTCATGTTCTCGATCGCCAGGAACAGCGTCTGCTTGGTCACATCCAGCAACCGCTGAACTTCCGGGCTCACCTTGCCGACCGGGACCGTCGTCGCGTTGTCGCAGCAGTACCCGTTCAGCCCCAGGGCCAGGTCGAGGGTCACCACATCCCCCTCTTTCAACTCCCGGGGGCCGGGGATCCCGTGAACGACCTCTTCATTGACGCTGATGCACGACTCAGCCGGGTAACCTTCGCCCGGCCGGTAGGTCGGGTAATTTTTCGACAAACCGACGGCGCCGTGCTTTTCCAGCTCGACCCGTGCAATCTCGTTCAGCTCCGCCGTCGTGATCCCGGGACGAACCGCCTCCCGCATCTTGGCGAGTATCTGGCAGCCCAACTGCCCGGCCCGCCGCATCATCTCGATCTCGCGGCGCGTTTTGATGACGATCGGCATGTGCAACACCTGTCGGCAGCCGCTCGGTCGGCAGTCGGCGGCCTGCATCTCGCCGCCAACCGCAGACTGCATCGCTGCAGACGCTCCTAATACTGTCGGCCTTTGATCCGCTTGCCACGCTGCCCAGGGCCGCCACTGAGGAACCCGCCGTAGTTGCGCATCAGCAGGTTCGCCTCGATCCGCTGGACCATGTCCAGAGCCACGCTCACCACGATCAGCAATCCCGTACCGCCGAGGAACGCCGTAATGCGCCAGTCGATCTGCAGCCAGGTTGCCGTCGCTGTCGGGATCACCGCGATCAGCGCCAGGAACGCGGCGCCGACGAACGTGATCCGCATCATGACCTTCTCAAGGTAGTCGGCTGTACGCTTGCCAGGGCGAAGCCCCGGGATGAAGCTGCCGTAATCGCGGAGCTGGTTGGCCATCTCCTTGGGCTGGAACTGCACCGTCGTCCAGAAGTAGGCGAAGAAGTAGATCAGCACCACTTCCGTGATGATGTACAGGAATCCGCCCCGCCCGAACTCGGTGTTCATGAAGAACGCGAACGATCCGAACGCGCCCTCCACCTTCCCGGTCGGATTGGCCACCGTGTTCATCCAACTGAACAGCATGCCCGGGAAGAGCATCAGCGACTGGGCGAAGATGATCGGCATCACACCGCCATGGTTCACCCGCAGGGGCAGGTACTGCCGCTGGCCGCCGTAAACGCGCCGGCCGCGGGTGTGCTTGGCCTGCTGGATCGGAATCCGCCGCTGAGCCTGCGTGATCAGGATCGATCCGGCGATGACGAACACGAAGCTGAACAGCAGGAATGCCAGCTTCCCCAGGTTCATCGTGCGGTTGGGATCGCTGGACGCCTCGAGGCTCAGGTTCGCCTGCTCGATCAGCAGAACAACCGCCTCCGGCATGCGGGCCAGGATGCCCGCCATGATGATCAGCGAGATACCGTTGCCCAGACCGTACTCATCGATCTGTTCACCCACCCACATCAGGAAGATACATCCTGCCGTGAGCGACGTGATGCCCATGATCCAGAACAGCGCGCTGCCGTGGAAGCCTTCCTGTACCAGATCGCTGTTGTGCATGTAGCTGAGCCAGAAGATGGCCTGCACCACGCACAGCGGAACTGTCAGGTATCGCGTCCACTCCTGGATCTTCTTCTGGCCGGTCTGGCCTTCCTTCTTCAGCTTCTCCAGCGCCGGAACGACCGTGCTCAGGAGCTGAAGGATGATCGATGCCGAGATGTACGGCATGATCCCCAGACCGAAGATCGTGCTCTGCGAGATGTCACCGCCTGAGAACAGCGAGATGTAATTCGCCATCTTCTCGAATGCGGTGCCCTCGGACGCAGCGGCCTGACTCTGGATCTTGCTCTGATCCACGCCCGGGATCGGCACAGCATAGCCGACGCGATACACGAACAGCATGAACAGGGTGAACAGCACCTTGTTCCGCAGTTCCGGTACGCGAAAGACGTTGATCAGAGTCTTGAACATCGATCAGCTTCCGATCTGCCTTGCGGCAAGGCGGATGCCTCCACCGCGTCGAGCCATTTACTCAGCCGCCGCCTCAGCCTTCGCGGCCTTGTCGGCCTTTGCCTTGCCCTTGGCGGCGCCCTTCTTCTTTTCGCTGGGGAGCACAAACGGCTCGCCACGGCTGTCCTGGGCAACGCCGCCGGCCTGGGCGATCTTCTCCAGGGCCGACTTGCTGAAATGCCCGGCCTGGACCGTCAGCCGGCGCGACAGATTACCGTTGCCCAGAATCTTCACCGGCTCGTCCTTGGCAGGAACCAGCCCGGCTTCGTGCAGCGCGGCTGCGTCGACGGTCGCGCCGTCCTCGAACCGCTCCAGATCCGCCACGTTCACGATGTTGAACCGGCGGGCGAACTTGAAGTTGCTGAAGCCGCGCTTGGGGAAGCGACGGAAGATGGGCGTCTGGCCATGCTCATGGCCGCGCTTGACGTACTTGCCGACGCGCGCCTTGGCGCCCTTGGTACCCCGACCGGCGGTCTTGCCATGCCCGGAAGCGCGGCCGCGGCCCTTGCGCGTCCGCTTCGTGTTCCGATGGGCGCCGGTGGTGATTTCGTGGATCATGCTCATGATTCGATACCCGTTGCCAGTTGCCAATACTCCGTTGCCCGCCGCATGGCGTCAGGGCGCCACTACGTGCTCACCACTTCGCCGGCGTCAGCCGGGAGTTCGACACCGCGGAACTCGGCAACCTGCTCCGGCGACTGCAGCGCCCGCAGCGCCGCGATGGTCGCCTTGACCAGATTCTTGGGGCTGGTCGAACCGTAGGCCTTGGTCAGGATGTCGGTGATGCCCGCCAGTTCCAGAACGGGACGCACGCTCTTGCCGGCTGTCACGCCCGTACCGGGACGAGCCGGGGCAAGCACGACCGTGCTGGCACCCGAGCGGCCGGTGACCTGGTGCGGGATGGTGCTCCCACGCAGGTGAACCTTGATCATGTTCTTGCGCGCGTCCTTCGTGGCCTTCTCCACCGCGGGCGGCACTTCGTTGGCCTTGCCGTAGCCAACACCGACGCTGCCCTGACGGTCGCCGGCGATGACCAGCGCGCCGAAGCTGAAGGTACGTCCACCCTTGACGACCTTGGAGCAGCGGTAGATCCGGATGACGGCGGATTCCAGTCCGCCTTCTTCCTCGCGCGGACGGCGATCACGGCGCTCACGCGTACGGTTGGACCCGGCGCGACCGCGCTGCTGACGCGCATCGCCTTCGGCTGTCGCGTCGACCGGCTCAGCGGCGACCTGATCGCCGGCGGTCTGCGCGGCCTCGGCAGCGGCAGCGGGAGCCTGCTCGGGCGTCGCCTGCTGCTGCTCCTGCGGGGTCTCGGAAGTGGGGTTCTGCTCAGTCATGGTTAGCTCGTGGTAGTTAGAACTTCAGTCCGCCTTCGCGTGCCGCGTCCGCCAGGGCCTTGACCCGGCCGTGATAGATGCGACCGCCGCGATCGAACGCGACCTTGTCGATACCGGCAGCCAGCGCCCGCTCGGCGATCGCCTTGCCGATGCGCTTGGCGGCTTCGATGTTGCCGCCGTTGGCCAGGTCGCCGCGAAGCTCCTTGTCCGTGCTGGCAGCGGACACCAGCGTCCGGCCTTCGATGTCGTTGATGACCTGGGCGTAAATGTGCTTGTCGCTGCGGAACACCGACAGACGCGGCCGCTCGGCCGTGCCGAAGACCTTCTTGCGAACCCGGTATTTCCGCCGCTGCAACCGTACGGCTTTGGCTTTGTTCTTGTCCATCTTGCTTGTCCGTTGTCAGTTGTCTGTCTCGATCGCCATGATTCGCTTCCAAACGAACCTGCCGCAATCGCGGACCGACGACCACATTACTTCGCGCCAGCGCCGGCGAAGGCCTTGCCCGGCTTGATCTTGATCTGCTCGCCCTCGTAACGGATGCCCTTGCCCTTGTAGGGTTCGGGCTTGCGGACCGAGCGAACCATCGCGGCGAACTGCCCCACCGCCTGCTTGTCGATGCCGGTGACGACGACCTTGTTGGCGCCGTCGAGCTGCACCGTCACGTTGCCCGGGATCGGCACGGAGATCGTGTTGGCGAACCCGACCGACAGGACGAGGTTCTTGCCCTTGATCTCAGCGCGGTAGCCGACGCCATGAACCTCCAGCGCCTTGCGGTAGCCGTTGGTGACGCCCTCGACCATGTTGGCCAGCAGCGCACGCGTCAGGCCGTGCAGGGCCTTGGACTGCTTCTGGTCGTCAGGCCGCTGGACGACCAGTTGGCCATCCTGCTGCTCGACCTTGATGCGCGGATGCACATCCAGCTCGAGCTTGCCCTTGGGGCCTTCGACCGTCACGTGCTGCCCGGCGATGGTAACCTTCGCCTTGCCGAGGGGAACGGGTTTCTTGCCGATACGGCTCATATCTGTCTCCTGGTGCGGTCTGCACGCGGCTTCTCAGCCGGCTTCCCGCGGATCATTCATCCTTAGCTGACCGTGCACAGCAGCTCGCCGCCGACGTTCTGCTCGCGGGCGCGACGATCGCTCATCACGCCCTTGGACGTCGAGACGACGGCAATGCCCAGCCCGTTGAGCACCTTGGGAAGGTCGCCGACCTTCCGATACACGCGGCGACCGGGCTTGCTCTGGCGGTCGATGTCATGGATGACGCTCTGACCGCTGAGCGAGTACTTCAGCCGGATCCGCAGCTGGCCCTGGGCGTTGTCATCGATCTCATCGAAGTCCTCGATGTAGCCCTCTTCCTTCAGGACACGGGCGATGCCGGTGCAGATCTTGCTGCGCGGCACAAGTACCGTCTTGCGTCCGACGCGGTTGGCGTTGCGGATGCGGGTCAGCATGTCTGCGATGGGATCTTGATTGTTCATCGTGCAATTTCCGATTGCCGTCTGTCGACGCCGGTTACGTTCTGTCCGGCGGCTGCCGCCCTCAAACCGGCGGCGTCAGCCGACACTTGTCTACCAGCTTGCCTTCCTCAGCCCGGGGATCTTGCCCGCCAGCGCCAGCTCGCGGAGCATGATTCGGCTGATCTTGAACTTCCGAAGCACACCGCGGGAGCGGCCGGTCAGTGCGCACCGATTGCGGCTGCGCGTCGGGCTGGCGTCGCGCGGAAGGCGCGACAGCTCAGCGTAGTTGCGCTCCTTCTTGAGCTTGCGGCGCAGCTCCGCGTAACGCTTGACCATCTCCTCGCGTCGCTTCTGCTTAGATACCCAGGCTTTGGTTGCCATATTCCTATCCGTTGTCAGTAGTCAGTTGTTTGTTGTCAGTTGCTGCCGGCCTCCGTAGATCGGACGACCGACCACTGACAACCGACGCCTCTACGCACCCTTCTTTTCCATGTCCTGGAACGGCATGCCGAGCTGCCGCAGCAGTTCGCGGCCGTGTTCGACGTTCTTCGCCGTCGTGACCATCGTGATGTTCATGCCCTGCTGGAACGTCACCTCGGCGCCTTCCACTTCCGGGAACACCGTCTGTTCGGTGAAACCGAAGTTGTAGTTGCCGTTGCGGTCAAAGCCCTTGGTGCTCAGGCCGCGGAAGTCCTTCACGCGGGGGATCGCCAGCGTGATCATGCGGTCGACGAACTCGTACATCCGGGCGCCGCGGAGCGTGACCTTCAGGCCCGTCTCCATGCCCTGGCGAACCTTGAAGTTCGCAACGGACTTCTTGGCCCGGCAGCGGACCGGCTTCTGGCCGGCGATGACCGCCAGTTCCTTCTCAGCCTTCTCGAAGTTGGCCTTGCCCTCGCCACCGGCGACGGCAAAACGGCCCAGGCCCATCGAGATAACGACCTTCTCCAGGCGAGGAACGGCCATCACGTTCTTCAGGCCGAACTTCTGCTGCAGGGCAGGCACGATCTCCTTGCGGTACTTCTCGAGCAGACGCGGCGTCGGCGCCGGCTGATCCGTCTCCACGGGGGCGGTCTCTTCCTCCGCCGTCTCTTTCTTCTGCTTGGCAGCCTTGCGTGCGGCGATCTCTTCCGCACTCGGCTTGCCCTTCTTTTTCGTTTCTTCTGCCATGACTGCCTCGATCAGGTGTTACCGCCGATGTCCAACCGGCGCTTGATCTCACTTCTTGCTGCCCGTGGGTCCCAGGTCGGTCCCGCTGGCGACCGCGATGCGGTGCTTGCGCCCGTCGCGGATCTCGAACCGCACGCGGGTGCCCTTGCCCGTGGTGGGATCAAGGGGCAGGACGTTGCTGATGTGGATGGGCGCATCCTTCTGGATGCGGCCGCCCTGCGGATAGCGCTGGCTGGGCCGAACGTGCTTCCAGACGCGGTTGACGCCCTCAACGACGACCCGGTCCTTGTCGTTCAGAACACGGAGGACCTTGCCGGTCTTGCCCTTGTCGGCCCCGGCGATGACCACCACCGTGTCGCCCTTTTTAATGTGCCTTGCCATTGTTCCTGGTCCGTTGTCAGTAGTCCGTTGTCAGTAGCTTTCGGGTCGGGCACCGACTGCTTATACGACTTCGCTGGCCAGCGAGACGATCTTCATGAAGTTCTTTTCACGGAGCTCGCGGGCGACGGCGCCGAAGATACGCGTGCCGCGCGGGTTGTTCTCCTTGTCGATGACCACGGCGGCGTTGCGGTCGAACCGCACGTAGCTGCCGTCGCTGCGGCGCGTCGGCTGCTTGGTGCGAACGATGACGCAGCGGACAACGTCGCCCTGCTTCACGTCGCCGGCAGGAATCGCCTTCTTGACGGCGCAGATGATGATGTCGCCCACACCGGCGGTGCGGCGCTTGAACTTGCCGCGTGCGGTGCTGCCGCGCAACACCTTGATGCACTGCGCCTGCTTGGCGCCGGTGTTGTCCGCGATATCGAGCATTGTCTGTTGCTGAATCATGACACGTTATCCGTTGTCAGTTGTCGGTTGTCAGCCGTTGGCCGCGTCCACCACACCGGACGACGCGCCGCTGACAACTGGCATCTCAATTAGCGTTCATCGGGCGCTTTGCCCGTCATCACTTCTTCCGCCGACACCTGCACCGCGCGTTCGGGCGCCTTCTGGACGATGCGGATCAGGCGGTGGTGCTTGGTCTTGCTGATCGGCCGGCACTCGGCGATCTCGACCGTATCGCCCTCGCGGGCCTCATTGTTCGGATCGTGGGCATGAAGCACGGTACGGCGCTTGAGGTACTTGCCGTACTTGGGGTGCTTCTGCTGGTAGTTCACAACGACCTTGATGGTCTTGTCGCCCTTGTCGGACGCCACCACGCCCTGCACGGTTCGGAGCAGGGAACGCTGTTGGGTTTTCGGTGTCGCTTCTGCCATAGCTGGTTCTCGGTTATGCCTTGTTCTTCGCCAGCTCGCGCTCGCGCAGGATCGTCTTGATCTGGGCGATGTCGCGCCGGGCTTTCCTGAGCTGGCTGGGATCTTCCAGCTTCTCGGTGACGGCCTGGCTGCGCAGGGTGAACAGGTGCTTCTGCTTTTCGCTGAGCTCCTGGAGCAGGGCGTCGTTTTCCTTCTCTCGCAGTTCTTTGATCTTCATGACTTCACTCGTTGCACATTCGACCTTGTCGGTGAACGGCTAGCGTTCGCCTACGCCACAGCGTGGCGACGGGCCACGAACCTGCACGGAACGGGCATCTTGCTGGCCACGCGTGCCAGGGCGCGCTTGGCGGTGGGCTCGTCGACGCCGGTGATCTCGAACATGACCTGCCCGGGCTTGACGACGGCGACCCAGAACTCCGGTTCGCCCTTGCCCTTGCCCATACGCGTTTCCAGCGGCTTGGACGAAACGGGCTTGTGCGGGAAGATCCGGATGAACAGCCGGCCTTCACGACGCAGGAAGTGGCTGACCGCGACGCGGCCCGCCTCGATCTGGCGCGCGGTGATCCAGCCTTCCTTGGTCGTCTGCAGCCCGTACTCGCCGAAGGCGACGTAGTTGCCGCGGGTCGCATTGCCCTTGATCTTGCCGCGCTGGCTTTTGCGGAACTTCACCCGCTTGGGCATCATTGGCATAGCACACCTACCTGAGTCTTAAGTCGTTGCCGCTTCTCGATTTACCGTCGCCCACGACGCGGACCGCCACCCGGCCGCACGTCGGTTTCCTGGACCTCTTCGCCGTACATGCCGCGGTAGATCCACACCTTCACGCCGATCGTGCCGTAGGTCGTGCAGGCGATGGCATAGCCGTAGCTGATGTCGGCCTGCAGCGTCGTCAGAGGCACCGAGCCGGCGGTCGCCTTCTCCTGGCGGGCGATTTCCGCCCCGCCGAGACGGCCGCTGACGCTGATGCGGATACCCTTGGCCCCGGCCTGCATCGTCGCATCCATCCGCTGCTTGAGCACGCGGCGGAAGCTGGAGCGCTTCTTGAGCTGCTCGGCGATGGCCTCGGCGACGAGCTGGCCGTTGAGGTCCGGGTTCTTGATCTCGATGACCTTCATGGGCGCGACTTTGCGCTTGATCAGGTCCTCGATCTCTTCGCGCAGCTTGTCGACTTCCGCACCCTTGGGTCCGATGACCAGGCCGGGCCGCGCGGTCTTGAGGGTGATGGTCACCTCTTCGCGCGTGCGCTCGATCTGGATGTCGCTGACCGCGGCGAACGGCGGGCGGCGATTGAGCTTCTCATCGATGTGCTTGCGGATGAGCTGGTCCTCAACCAGGAACTCACCGTAAGCATGCTTCGGAGCGTACCACCGGCTTTTCCAGTCTTCGGTGATGCCCACCCGGAAACCCAGGGGATTGACTTTTTGGCCCATGATTGTCGTCCGTTGTCAGATCAGTTTTCTCGAACATCCAGCGTCACACACAGGTGGCTGGTGCGCTTATTGATCGGGTACGCCTTTCCGCGATCCTTCGGCTGGAACCGCTTGATGATCGGCCCGGGATCCGCCCACGCCTCGCGGACGTAGAGCGTGTTGCGAGCCGGGATCTCCTGCTCGTTGGCGTTGGCGACCGCCGAGCGGACCACCTTCTCGACCAGGACACTCGCCCGCTGCTTGCTGAAGCGAAGCAGGGCCAGGGCGTCATCCACGTCTCGCCCGCGAATCAGATCGAGGATCAGCCGCGCCTTGCGCGGGCTGATGCGGGCGTAGCGATGTTTGGCTTGGTATGGCATCGAACTTAACCTCGCGTTCAACCGGCCTTCTTGGCGCCGCTGTGGCCGCGGAACGTGCGGGTCGGAGCGAACTCGCCGAGCTTGTGGCCGACCATGTCTTCCTGCACGAAGACCTTGATGAACTTGTTGCCGTTGTGGACCTCAAACGTATGGCCCACGAACTCCGGGATGATCGTGCAGGAGCGGGCCCAGGTCTTCAGGGGCTGCTTGGCACGGTTCTCGTTCAGCTTGGCCACCTTGAGGAACAGCTTCTCGTCGACGTAGGGGCCCTTTTTGCTGCTTCTGCTCATCGTTGCTTCCTGTTGTTTTGTGTTTGGGTGTTTAGTGTTTTGTTGTTTGGTGTCTCGTCTTCTTCAACTCACCTGAAAACAAAACATCACAACACAAAACACCAAATACAAAACACGCTACACGTTCACTGTCTGCGGCCGCTGCTGATGCTTGCCGAACTTGCGGCGGCGGAGGATCAGCTTCTCGCTGTTCTTGCGCGGGTTACGCGTCTTGCCGCCCTTGGCGGGGACGCCCGTGCGGCTGACCGGATGCCGGCCGCCGTTGCTGCGCCCTTCGCCACCACCCAGCGGGTGGTCGATCGGGTTCTTGGCCTTGGCGCGGGTGTGGGGACGGATCCCCATATGCCGCGTCCGGCCGGCCTTCCCGATGCTCACGTTGATCCAGTCCAGGTTGCCGAGCTGGCCGATCGTCGCCCGGCAGGCACTCTTCACGCGTCGCATTTCGCCCGACGGCAGGATGATGACCGACCAGTCACCTTCCTTGGCGCCCAGGCGACCGACGCCGCCAGCCGAGCGGACCAGCTTGCCGCCCTGGCCGGGGTTCATCTCGATGTTGTGGATTTCCAGACCGGCTGGGATGTTCGCTAGCGGCAGGCAGTTGCCGATCTCCGGCGGAGCGTCCGGGCCGCTCACGACCGTCGCGCCGACCTGCAGGCCCAGCGGAGCCAGGATGTACGACTTTTCGCCATCCTCATACTGGATGAGGGCGATGTTGCACGAACGGTTCGGATCGTACTCGATCCCCAGCACCTTCGCGGGGATGCCGTCCTTACGTCGCTTGAAGTCGATGATGCGGTACAGCCGCTTGTTGCCGCCGCCCCGCCCCTCAGCGGTGATGACGCCATGGTGGTTGCGACCGCCGGTCTTGTAGTACCGGGTCGTCAGCGACTTTTCCGGCTCAAACTTCGTGATCTCCTTGCGATAGTCGATCACGCTGCCCTGGCGGCGGCCGGGAGAGGTCGGGTTGTAAAGCTTGATGGCCATTTTTCTGTCCGTTGTCTGTTGTCCGTTGTCAGCCGTTCACGACCCCGGAGCACTAGAACAATTCGATTCGCGAACCCTCGTGCAGCGTGACAACCGCCCGCTTCCAGTCGGGCGTCCGAGTCATCCGGAACTTGGCGCGGCGCGGCTTGCCCTTGCGGGTCATCGTCCGGACGTCGCGGACGCGCACGTTGTACAGCTCCTCGACAGCCTTCTTGATCTGGAGCTTGTTGGCCTCGGGATGCACCTGGAACGCGTAGGTGTTGCCCAGCTCCTGGAGGCGCGTGGCCTTCTCGGTCACGAGCGGCCTGATGATGATGTTGATGTTGTCCATGTCTGGTCCGTAGTCAGTTGTCCGTCGCCAGTCGCTGTCGACGATGAACACGTTCCGTTAAGCCAGAATCTTCTCCAGGCCCTGGCGCGTCAGCAGCAGGGTACGATTCCGAAGGATATCCCAGGCATTGAGCTGATCGACGGTCGTCAGCGTCGTGCGGTCGATGTTGCGAGCCGCCCGCTCGAGGACCTCATTCCGCTCCGCCAGGGCAAACAGGCACGACCGGTCGATCCCCAGCGCCTTGTAGACCTGAGCCATGAGCTTGGTCTTGGGCTGCTCGAGGTTGATGGTATCGACGACGCGGATGTCGTTGCTCTGGATCTTGCTGAGGATGGCGTTGTTGCGGGCCAGCCGGCGCATCTTCTTGGGCATGGCCTGCCGCCAGTCCTTGGGCAGCTTCTGCTTGGCGTGACCGCCGCCCTTGCGGGTGGGGCTTCGGACCGTGCCCATACGGGCGTTGCCCGCGCCCTTCTGACGGAAGAGCTTGCGGGTGGAGCCCTCGACCTCGCCGCGGGTGAGCGTGCGGACGCTGCCCTGCCGCTGATTGGCGTGATACATCACCAGCGCCTGCTTGAGCAGGTCGCGGCGGATCTCGCCACCGAGCTTGGCTTCGTCGATCTGCACGGTGTCGATCTTCTCACCGGCCTGGTTGTAGATCGGAATGTCGATCATGTCAGTCGTCCGTTGTCAGTCGTAATTGATCAGTGCGTCTTGTCCTGTCTCAACACAGCCGGGAGCGGCTACTTGGCTTCCGGCGCCGGGCGTGCGGTGACAGCCTTGCGCACGAACAGGAGCCCGCCATTGGGTCCAGGCAGGGCTCCTTTGATCAGTAGCAGGTTGTTCTCGGCATCGACCTTGATCAGCGGATGGTTGCGCGTGGTGACGCGCACGTTGCCCATCCGGCCAGCCATGCGGATGCCTTTCTTGGGCTTGCCGCTGAAACCGCGATTGGTCGCGCGGGACGCGATCGAACCGGGCGAACGGTGCTTGCGCTCGGTACCGTGCGAAGCGGGCTGACCACCGAAGTTGTGGCGCTTCATGACGCCCTGGAAGCCCTTGCCCTTGCTGGTGCCGATGACGTCCACGAACTGCACGTCGTTGAACAGCTCGACGGTGACAGCCTCACCGGCCTTGCGATCGGTCGGCTCGCTGAGGCGAACCTCGCGGAAATACTTCTTGGGAGCGACACCGGCCTTGGCGGCGTGGCCGATCAGCGGGATGGTGCTGAACTTGGCCTTGATGTCCTCGAAGCCGAGCTGAACGGCGTTGTAGCCGTCGGTCTCGACTGTCTTCACCTGGGTGATGGCGCACGGGCCGGCCTGCACGACGGTGACCGGGATGATCTTCCCGTCTTCGCCGTAGACGCGCGTCATGCCGACCTTCTTGCCTAGCAATGCTGGTGTCATTTTGTTTCTCGGACAGAGGAGCGGGAATCACAGCCGGGCACTTGTGGCCGCGGGCTCAATTCCGGCTCGTATCCGCTCCATCCACCGCCGAATCCGGCGGGCTCCAAAACGGCAATAACCCATCCGCGACACGCGGCCCGTCAGGACTTGCCTTAAGGGCTACAGCGGGTTCTTGGCTGAACCCCGCGGTCCGGGTACGAAAAACATCCCTTGAAGGCAGGGATGTGTATGTCAGTGGAAAAACGTCAGGCCTTGATCTTCACGAAGACGCCAGCCGGGACGACCAAGCGGTTGAGCGCTTCGACAGTTCGCGCGGTGGGCTCGAAAATGTCAACGACGCGCTTGTGCGTCCGCATTTCGAACTGCTCGCGAGACTTCTTGTCGATGTGCGGGCTACGCAGCACGGTGTAGCGTTCCACGCGTGTGGGCATGGGGATCGGACCGCAGACGCGGGCGTTGGTGCGCTTGGCATGCTCGACGATTTCCCTCGCCGACGCATCGAGCGCCCGATGATCATACGCCTCCATCCGAATCCTGATCCGATCGCCGTTCATACGTTAGGTCCGTTTCATCCGTTACGTACTCTTCCGCCGTCGACCCCGCCGCCTGCCAGCCCGGCAGGAATGCGGAATCTCCGCTCACCCAAATCAGGTGAGTCGAGCAATTTAACCTCTGCTGCGCCTCTGTCAACAGGCACACGCGACAAAAACTGTCCGTGTGTTCAGCAGCCGATCCAGAAGCACTTCTATCGGACAGTCAGACAGCAAAAGACCGACAATTGCCAGCCTGCCAGCGCTGCCAATACTGCCGTCACCGGGAAGCCGTCGGCGTAACCGCCTCCAGCCGCCGCCGGATCGTCTCGACCGTCTGGAAATCCCCCACTTCCATCGCCAGCATCATATATCGTTCGCCGACGATGCCCCAGGGGCTGCCCCGAACCGCCAGCGACGACGCCCGCGGCGGCGGCATGTTCGTCCAGACCGCATGATAGATCCGCATCAGCCGGCCAAGCTCGTTGTGGTCGCGCAGCAGGTTGTCGATCCGCTGCATCGCGAACATGATGATTGGCGCAATTCGTGATTTCTCAAGGACATCCAGATAGCACGCCAATGCCTCTTTCGGCTGCGCCGCCGCCAGCACATCCCCCTGCGCCAAGCGGGTCCTGGCCTGCAGGTCAGGCCGATGCTTGAACAGCGGGATCAACTTCTCCAGGGCCGCCACCCGCTCGGTATTGCCCCGCCCGGAGACCAGATGGACCATCGTGCTCCAGGCAAATTCCGGATACCGCTGGGTCGCGAATCGATCCACAACCTCCATCACACGCAGAATTTGCGCGTCATCCAGCCGCCGCTGGGCGCCCATGTCGGCCAGGGCTAACCAGGCCCGACGGTTTCCCGGGCAGGCTTGGATCGCGCTGGAAAGCACACGCAGCGCGTCTGGTGTCTCCAGGAGATCTGCCGACCGCGTCAGGGCCATCGACAGCATCCGCCGCTGCCAAGGCGTCGTCGCCGCCTCCATCGACAACGCGATGTCGGCGTCATACATCACTTCATGCGTCTGCGGATGCTTGACCTGGGCCCACCAGTACTGATGTGCCTCGTATCGGCCCTCATTGAAGTTCCAGCCGACGTCCTTGCCCACCCGCTGGAGGTATCCCACCCATGCGTGGAATCCGCCCCCCTCGCTGCCCGCCCCTTCGCAGACCACCGATGGCACGCCGACGGCTTTGCTGACCTGCGTGGCGTAATAGGCTTGATCGATGCAGATGCCGCCCCACTGCAGCAGGTTGGGCAGGGTATACGCGACGTTGTCAATCCGCTTGGGCATGCCGGCGGTAAAACCGGTGTCATACGCCACATCGAAATACGTCCGCCCGATGGCGGCGTGTTTCCGGTAGCGCCGCGCCGCCCAGATCAGCTCCGCCTGGCTGGCCCGTGAGTCGACGACGAAGACGCTCAGATCATACGGCATCGTTCGCACGTCAAACTGCAGGTCGCTGCCGGCGACGACGTAGTACCCCAGCAGATCGACCACCCGCCGGAGGATCTCCTCCGGCACGAGCACATCCGCATCGAGCTGCGACTCTGGATCATGCTCATCCCAGACGACGCACAGTGCCGTCGTCAGTTCGGGATATCGGCCCGCCCGTCGCGGCGATTCGCGCTGCAGATGGCCGAGGACTTGCAGCACGCGATCGGGCGCATCGGCTGAGTCGTCCACAGCCATCATCAGCGTCGTCATCAGCACCGGCTGATCGATCAGCCATTTCAGGGCCTGCCGATCATGCTCGGACAGTTCCGTCAGCCGGCCGAAATAGGCTGCGAACTGGCGATACGTCGCCAGGCGCACCAGCGCCGTATCGTTTAACTTCTCGCCAAGGGCGATCTGCTCACGAACGGATTGCTCGAGGTCTGCGATGAGATCGGGCAGGGATGTGGAATCGACGGCCTCGCGCAGGCGGGTCTGCCACTGGGCAGCCAAGGCATCGGCAGCGGCCTCAGCCGCGGATGCCGCGTCTTCCGCAGTCTCGCCAGCCTGTTCAACCCCGCCCGCAGGGGCCGACGACGACTCCTGCGCCGGCGCAGCCGACATCGCCAGCAGCACCATGAGCACGCCGATCCAGCCTTGCCAGGGCGGTCGCATGTTTCATCACCCTTCCCGGTCTCAAGCCGTTACCGGCCTGACATGCCACACGCACAGATATGTATGCACCGACCCTGAATACCGCTGGACCCGCTGCGGCGTTGCAGTTTCCTGGCTCGGCGATCCGCCAATCAGGCGGCGGCGTCGCCGTCCTGCTCCACCAGCGCATTCAGCAACTGCAGGTTGTTCAGGACGTTGCGCAGATCATGGACGATCCGCGACGGTGACGGGGCGTTCAGCAGCGCCATGACCTCCTGCTGGATGCGGTCCATCCGCTCCAGCGTCGCCGTGACCTCCGCCAACCGCTGGCGAAGATACTGATTTTCCTGCTGTAAACGCACCAGTTCCGAGACTTCCCCGCTGGCCGACGTAACGATGGCCTCCATGCCCTGCTCCTTCCAGACTTCCAGACAACTCCTCGTAACTGGCAGGTATGTTAATGGCGGGTCGGAGCAATCCGCAATGCGAAAGTTTGGCTTGGAAATGAGCGGTCAGCCGATTCTGGCGTTTGCCGGATGGGGCAAACAAATGTAGGATTCTGACGTATAAGCAGTTGCACACACTGCCGGGGGCGACTGGTTTCGACCGGATGGCTGCGGTGGTGGTGGCATGCCGAGGACGCTCAGTTGGCCTCGTAAATCATCTGAGCAAAAGACAAATGCTGACAACAGCGATGTCGCGGGCCGCGTTGGCTTCAACGCTCCCGTTTATGCAATGGCTGCCTAATTAAAGGCGGTCTCGGTTAAGCGGAACGCTTGCGGCCGTTTAATCGCAATCAGCAAGCTGGTTCGGGAACTCGGCCGTTGGTTCCCGGGCGAGATTCAGACGGCTGGGCTCAGGCGAAGGCTGTCGATGGTCGCCGCCTGATCCGAGATCAAAACATCGACTAAGCATGTAGAGGCCGCCATTCCGGTTATCTCGGGACGGGGGTTCGATTCCCCCCGCCTCCATTCAGACAGCCTGCCCGGGCTGTCTCTCGACCAAACAGGGCCCGCTGCCCACCGGCAGCGGGCCTTGTGCATTTTGGCCAGTAAACAAAGGCTTTTCGCGACTCCGCGGCTACCCCGCAACTCCCGACCACGTGACGAGGTCACGCCCGGAAACGCCCTTCCCGGGGCCCAGATCGTCTCAAAGTCTCTGAGTCGCGTGAGGGGGCGGCGATCCGTCACGCGAGAACAAGCCGATTCGTTTCGGGCACTTACGCTCACCCATCTTCTTGCGAGTTGTCCTTCTCGTCACCTGCGTGCAACGGGGATGACAACCCCCGTCATGCGACGTTTGCGGTGCCAAAAAGCGCTCACATGATCGTCACATGAGTGTCACCGCAAGCCATCTCGGCACTGCAATGGCACTGCTTCGGGGGCGTGAGTACCGACCGATGCGCCGAGCGGCGGGTGCGGTATCACCAGTGACAAGAGACTCACTCAATGCCCGTTATCCATCACCGGTCGCCTTTGAGGGGTGTTCAATGCTCGGCTCGGCGTTGTCCACGGCTGGCGGTGGCGGTAAACTGACCGCGTGTGACCGGGTAAACCAGATCTCTGTAAGTTATACCAAGTTCAGCCAAGCGAGGGATCGATGATCATCGACATCCGTGAAGACGTCCCCGAACTGCTCGACTACGTCCGCCGCCGCGTGGACGAACACGTCGCTAAGAAGCTTCCGCCGGTCAAGATGATCGAATTCGGCTTCGAGTTCGGTCAAGCCAACTGGGTCGCGTTGGTGTTTGATACTCGCCCCGACGCCGAGCCGGATGGCGAATGGACGCGCGAGATCGACGATGTGATGCTTCAGAGGCCCAAGTGGCCGATCTGGCACGAGCTTCCGGAGGACGCGCACGTTTACTTCATTGACCTGTCGGGCAAGAAGGTAGACGTGATGGAGAACCCCGACGAAATCATCTGTGAAATCGTCGGTGAGGCGCTGAAGCACGTGCTCCTCACGGCGCGCGAGCAAGGCGTCTTCAACAAGCTGCCGAAGGCCGACAAGTGCGAGCTGGGCGTGGAGAACATCGAAGGGTTTTACGGTTGGCCGGCCTACGAAGACCGCGGCAAAGAGAACTTGGTATAACCAGCCAATGCACCGGACCGGGCCGGCGGTATAGTTTCTGTCGGTCGAGCGCAGCTCGGTACCGGCCCGGCCGGTGATCGGCCCTACGTTATACGTTCTGCCACCGCTCCCTCTGCTCCTTCCGCCTTACCGGCAGGTTCTTCCGCAGCTTCTCCAGACTTATCCCATCGGGCTCGTCGCCGCGCAGGATTGCCTCGATGATGTCCGGCGCGAGACTGGTCAGGCGGAGGATGCGGCCGACGTAGGTGCGGTCGCAGCCGACGTCTTTGGCCAGGTCCTTGAGGCTGGCGTACTCGCCGGATTCGAGCTGGGCCTGCCAGCGGTGAGCCTTGGCGATGGCCTCGACCAGCGGCCGGTTGACGCGGCTCATGTCATCGAGGTGCTGGGCGGCTGAGACGAGCGTCGCCGCGCCTTCGGGCAGGACCCGCTAATCGCGCAACGCCCGGCTCTCCTGCGGTCCCCTGCTCACCTGCTCTCCTTGCTTCCGTTCGAAAAGCGCGTCGGCGTTCAGCACTGGCAAGGGGCAGCCCAGACCTGGGAGATTCGGGAACGCTGTTCCTGCCATCGATGATGCAGGAACGCCGAACACCAGCCCGCATAAGACACCACCCCAAGGCGGTTTGAAACACCTGCGACAAAACACCGGCTCTCCCCTGCGGAAAAACGGCATAGAATTGAAGCAGCACAACTGAAAAGGAGGCTGAATGCGTGCCATCGACCCGTCTGCGTGGGTGCGGCAGATTCGCCCGATCATCGGAGCCCTCAAGGCACCCGTGATTCGAACAGCCATCCTGCAGGAGGAGCAGCCTCCCCCCACCCCCTTCATTACGATCAGCCGCGAGGTCGGCGCAGGTGCCCATGAGCTGGCTCACCGCCTGGTCGAGCATCTCAATGAGGTCGATCCGGGCGAGGTGCCCTGGACGGCTTGGGATCGCGAGCTGGTCGAGAAAGTGGCAGCCGACCACAACATCTCTCAGGAACTGATCGAATCCCTTGGCACGCGCGAATACAACTGGCTGACCGATCTGATCGAAGGCTTTGCCATCACCGACACCACGCCCTCGGAAGAGACGGTCGTCCGCAATGTGTTTACGACCGTACGTGCGCTGGCGCAGGCGGGGCGCGTGGTGATCGTGGGGATGGGGACGATGCTGATCACGCGGCGGATGCGTGGTGGCGTGCATGTGCGGCTGATCGCGCCGTTTGAAGCGCGCGTCCGGGCGTACGCCCAGCGGAACGGCCTGCCGCTGGCGGAGGCCGAAGCCGAAGTGCGGCGGCTTGAGAAAAGCCGCGCCGCCTTCTACGCCCGCTACTGGCCGTCGCACAAGATCGATCCCGAGCTGTTCCACCTGACGCTGAACGTCGCTCGGCTGAGCGAGCAGCAGATGGTCGACTGCATCGCCCCGCTGGTCGTCACCGGCCGTAAACAGCGCCAGGCTGAGCGAATTGGCGAGCTGGCAGGGATCTGACGCCGGCCAGTTCCCGCCCCTGAGGGGCCGCCACAATCGTATTGCGCCCCGCAGCCCGCGGGCACAATTATCCATTTTCACATTTTAACAGCGCTTCAACTTCAGCGTCTACAAAATTTTACAACACTCACGCCGGCTGCATGTTAAAATAGGTAAAGAAAATTCTGCCGCCCCGTCGATACTCCAATTGTCGCAGATTATCCAGTTTAACATGCGACATGAACAAGAGTACCCCGGGGCACGGATGCCTCCGAACAAACGTACCGTCAGCCGCGATGCATGGAGTCGCAACCGTGGCTGACCGAGCAGGAGCATCCGATGAGCTTCGAACCCCGCATGGTCGACACCGCCCTCAGCCGCCAGTATCTGGAAACCCTCATGTCCGGCAATCGCACCGCCTGCCGGCAGTTGATCGACAAGACCCTGGAGGTCGGCCTCGAGCCCCATGCCCTGCTCAACCAGCTCATCTGGCCGACGATGGAACTCCTCCAGGAGCTGTACAAGGAAGACCGCATCAACCAGGCCGTCTTCAACATGGCCACCCGTCTCAACCGCACGATCACGGACCAGCTCAGCGGTCGCCTGGAGCGCAAGCCCTCCAACGGCAAGAAGGTCCTGATCTTCTGCGGCAACGATGAGCCGGAGGAATTGGGTGGCCAGATCTGTGCCGACCTGTTCGAAGCCGACGGCTGGTGCGTCCGGTTTGCCGGCGGCGGCGTGCCGCAGGATGAGGTGCTGTCGCTGATCGGAACCGAGCGGCCGGACCTGCTGATCATGTTCGCGACGCTCCCGTCAGGCGTGCCGCACGTCCGCAAGTTGATCGACTATTTCCGCGAAGTCGGCGCCTGCCCCAACATGCAGATCATGTGCTGCGGCGGCATCTACAAGCGGGCTGAGGGCCTCGCGGAAGAGATCGGGGCGGACCTCTATGCCCCCGACGCCGCGTCGGCAGTCGCTGTGGCCAATGCCAACCCGCACAAGCGGGCGACCGTGGACCAGCAGACCGTTGGCCGCACCCGCCGCATCCGCAAGGCTGAAGCCCGTAAGGCCGCGATGCGCAACGACGTCCCGACATCAGAAGCCGCCTGAGGACAACCAATCTCCGCTCGAAGAAACGCCCGCCCGGCAACTCCCAGAGTTGGCCGGGCGGGACTGTTTCTTGGTGTTTTGTTATTTGGTGTTTGGTGTTTTGAACTGCCGACTGCCGACTGCCGACTGCAGACCACGTCGTCGCCTGCTAGATCTTCGGCGTCACTGCCAGCAGGTTCCAGTACACACAGAACAGCAGGAAAAGCACCATCGCCGACATCACCACAGCCTGGCTGAGCGCAGGGACAAGCCGCCACTTGTCGCGAACGAGGCTGATCACCCATGCCACGAGCGTCACGGCCGTGATCAGCACCGACAGTTGCGGCAGCACGAGCGTCAGCCGCGCCGACAGCGGCAAACCGTGGAACCATCCCCACACATCCCCCATCGCCACCGTGCCCACAAACGTCGCGACAAACGCCAGGTTCACCGCCGCGCCCAGCACGGTCATCCGCTGGACCGATCGCTGCCGCGCCGGCCGATCATCCCCCCGCCGACGGTTCCGCGCGAATCGCACCACGGCTGCCAGGCAGGTCAATCCGAAGATCCCCATCATTCCGGCCAGCGCCAGATAGTGCAGCCGCCGATCCTCCCACCACCCGATCCGCTCAAATGGATACAGATCGACAGCCAGCATCGACACCGGCACATCGTCCCCCAGCAGCGCCAGGCGATGATCGCCGCTTTCGTACAGGTCCGTCTCCACCGGCACCCAGGTGCCACCCCTGCCGAACGCCCCCATGAACAGCGTGCCGTCCGGCTGGGTGCGAAGCGTGAACTCGCGCGTCAGCCCGGCGAGGACCGACACCTTCGCCAGCGTGCTGTGCGAATGCGCGACATAGCGATACCGGCCATTGACGATGCGCGACGGCTTCGATGCAACTCCAGCCGCCTGCGTCGCGGGCGCGTCGGCTGACGCATCTGCCGCAACGGGCGGGAAATAGCGGTCGAAGAACAAATCCACCAGCGGCTCGAATGTATCCCATCCGTGCGCGTTGGCACACAGCAGGATGCCGATCTTCCGCTCCGGCATCAGGATCATCAGGTTGGTGTAGCCGAGCGTCAGCCCGCCATGCTGGAGGGCGCGATGGCCGTTGCGATACCGCTCATAGCATGCCAGCCCGGCGCCGGCGATCGAGGGGTGATAGGTGAAATGTACCCGCTGCGACTCGCTGAGCATCTGCCGGCTGAGGATCGGCCGATCGCCGCCGCCGTCGTTGAGCATGGCGATCATCAGCTTCGCCAGATCGCCCGGTGCGGTGCTCATCGCGCACGTCGGCACCGACTGCATGTATTCGAACGGCGACGGCAAGAAGCCCTTGCCGAAGTTGCGATAGCCGATCGCAAGCTCGCCCCGCAGCTCCGCCGGCAATGGCTGCTCGAATGTGCTGTATCGCATCCCCAGGCGTTCGAATACATCCCGCCGCGCGACCTCGGCAAAATCGCGCTGGGCCAGGTCCTGCACGACCAGCCCCGCGATCGCGAGGCCCGCGTCGTGATAGACGTATGCCTGACCCGACGGAAGGATGCGCGGCGGCATGCGCTGTTGCAGAAACTCCGCCAGCGGCAGCCGTTCTTCCGGATCAAGCACAGCCCCGGCGATGCCCCATGCCGGGTCCAGCCCTTCCGTATGCGTCAGCAGATGACGCATCGTCGTCGGCGGATCGCCCGAGTCGAACCGGATCGATCGCAGGTAGTGATTGATGTCGCGATCCAGCTCCAGTTCGCCCGCCTCGACGCGCTGGAGCACCAGGATCGCCGTCAACAGTTTGGAGATGGACCCGACGCGGAACATCGTCCTGTCGGGATCGATCGGCCGCCCGGTGGTGATGTCGGCCAGGCCGAAGCCCTTGCTGAGCACGACGCGATCCCCCTGAACGATCACGACGGCTGCCCCGGGGAAAAGCTGCTGCTCGATCATCCGGCCGAGCTCGTCGGCAAAGAAGGCTTCGAGTTCATCGGCCGGCGGCAGGCCCGCGGGCGCATCAGCCTTCAGCCCGCTGACCGCCAGCAGGATCACGCTGCAGAAAACCGAAATAGCCCCTGCGACGCCGGCACGCCCAGTCCCTGTTGGCTGATTGGCCGGTAATCCCCGCATATCTCGTCTATCGGAGGCCGCCTTCGCCGGCTGAAGGCAGAATCCTGCGGCGATCCGCCACCGCCGCCAGGGGGGTGGAAAATGCCTGCGCGCCTGTGCGCAGGGTCGCGCATTATGGGCAATGGGCGTTATAATCCTCGCCCTATGTCGCAAGCACCCAACGATGCAGGTATGCAGCTCCGCAAGGAAGGCGTCCCCGAGGGCTTGTGGATGCGCTGTCCCGAGTGCGGCGCCATGCTCTTCCGCAAAATTGTGGAAGAATCGCTGCACGTCTGCCCTGAGTGCGACTACCACTTCCGCATCTCCGCGCGGACGCGCATCGCCCAGCTTTGCGACCCTGACACCTTCGAGGAGCGCTTTGCCGACATCGAGCCGGTCGATCCGCTCAAGTTCGTCGACAAGAAGGCCTACCGCGACCGCCTCAAGACCGAGCAGGACAAGACCGGCAACCCCGATGCCGTGGTCTGCGGCAAGGGGTTCATCAAGGGCCGCCCGCTGATGCTGGCGGTCATGGATCCCACCTTCATGATGGGCTCGATGGGCAGCGTTGTGGGCGAGAAGATCACCCGCACCATCGAAGCCGCCATCGAGGAGAAGCTCCCCCTGCTGATCGTCAGCTGCTCCGGGGGGGCGCGCATGCAGGAGAGTACGCTGTCGCTGATGCAGATGGCCAAGACCAGCGCCGCCATCGCCCGCCTGGACGATGCCGGCGGATTGTTCATCTCCCTGCTAGCCGACCCGACCACCGGCGGCGTGACCGCCAGCTTCGCCATGCTGGGCGATTTCATCATCGCCGAACCCCGCGCCCTGATCGCCTTCGCCGGCCCGCGCACCATCGCCAACACCATCAAGGTCGAGCTGCCCGAAAGCTTCCAGCGGGCCGAGTTCCTGCTGGAACACGGCTTCGTCGATTTCGTCATCCACCGCCGCGACCTGCGAAGCGAGATCGCGCGGTTGATCGACTTCTGTGTGAAGTAGTCATCTGTCACTGGCCACTCGCCGCGACTCGACGCAGGGCGTCGATGGCCGAGGGCGGTCCTGATTTTGGATTGCGGATTGCGGATTTTGGATTTGCTGTGATTGCGGAAGGCTGACCTGAGATCTGAAGTTTGAGATTTCAGATCTCGAAATGCGATCTTGCTCTTCCTGCCCTCTGCCCCTGCCCCCTGCCCCCTGCCCACTGCCCACTGCAGACTGCAGACTGCCCACTGCCGACCATCCCCTGACCACGACAGCCTGCCGTTTTTGCCTTTTCGTGCCTCCTTGGTAAGGTTGTGGCTCGGAATTCCATGTCCATTGGATGGTTATGGGAAGGGTATGACAGAGCTACCACGACCACGAGATTCCTGGGGGACGCGGATTGGTGTGATCCTGGCGGTGACCGGCAGTGCGGTCGGGCTGGGTAACTTCCTGCGGTTCCCGGGCCTGGCGGCGCAGTATGAGGGGGGTGTCTTCATGATCCCCTACTTCATCGCCCTGCTGGTACTGGGGTTGCCGCTGGCCTGGGCGGAATGGGCGATGGGCCGATACGGCGGAAGCCGGGGGTTCAACTCGGCTCCGGGCATTTACCGCGTTCTGTGCCGTACCCGTCTTGCCCCCTACATCGCCTTCCCCTGCCTGCTGGTGCCGGTCGGCATCTTCATGTTCTATGTGCTGATCGAAGCCTGGTGCCTGGGATATGCCTGGTTCTACCTGACCGGGATGATGTCCGAGCTCGGCGAGCAAGCCCGCAACGGCATGGAGAACGGCCTGCTGAAGGAAGACGTCTATACGAGCTTCTTCGTCAAGTTCATCGGCATGGCCGAGGACGGCGCCTCGTTCAATCTCAGCCGAACGTCGGCATTGCCCTTCCTGGCGATCTGCTTCGCTCTGAACTTCGTGACGATCTACCGCGGGCTGAACCGAGGCATCGAGAAGTTCTGCCTCTGGGCCATGCCGGCCCTGATCCTGTGCGCGATCCTGGTGCTGATCCGCGTGCTGACGCTGCCCAACATCGACGCCGGCCTGGGGTTCATGTGGAACATGCGGACGGAGGGTGAGAGCTTCACCCGCCAGCTGCTGAACGGCAAGATGTGGCTGGAAGCGACCGGCCAGGTCTTCTTCACGCTCTCGGTCGGCCTGGGCGTGATCATCACGTACGCCAGCTATCTGCGGCGTGACGACGACATCGCTCTCAGCTCGCTGACCAGCGTCGCCGGCAATGAGTTCTGCGAGGTGGTGCTGGGCGGAATGATCATCATCCCGGCTGCGTTCCTGTTCTTCGGATTCGGCGTGACCGAGCGCGTCGGATCGTCGTTCGGTTTGGGATTCATCACGCTGCCGATCGTGTTTGAGCAGATGCCGCTGGGATACATGGCAGGATTCCTGTTCTTCATCCTGCTGTTCCTGGCCGCGGCGACGAGCACGTTGTCGATGCTTCAGCCGGCGATCGCCCTGCTGGAAGAGGGCCTGGGCGTGAACCGCAAGGCGTCTGTCACGATCCTGGGATTCGTGACGCTGGTGGGCGCCCTGTTCGTGCTCTACTTCTCGAAGGATGCCACGGCTCTGGCGACGTTCGACTTCTGGGTCGGCATCTTCTTCATCTATGTGATCGCGATGATCCAGACGGTCATCTTTGGCTGGGTGCTGGGCGTCGACAAGGGCATGGCTGAACTCGACCGGGGCGCGGAGATCCGCGTACCTCGGTTCATCGGTTTCGTGCTGAAGTACGTCGCGCCGCTCTACCTGCTGGCGGTCTTCGTGTTCTGGATCTACACCGAAATCAGGAAGCCGGAAGAGCAGAACACGCTGCTCATGACGCTCCGCAATCCGGTCGGATTGATGAGCGTCGGCTTCCTGGCGCTGCTGGCGGTGTTCTTCCTGCTGATCATCGCACAGGCATCGAAGCGCTGGCAGCAGTTGGGCGCTGTGAGCGATGCGGAGGTGCGGGCATGACGACGGCATGGTTCCTGGCACAACTGACAGCCGAGCAGCGGGCGGAGATCGAGAACTACACGCTCCACCCCAGCGGGTGGATCGTGATGATTCTGTCGATCGGATTTGTCGTCGGGCTGCTGACATGGTGCATCCGGCGCGTGATGCGCGAATCACAGCCGGAGAAGCTGCACGGCCAAATCGACGTAGACACGCATGACGCCGAGCCGTGATCGGCAGTACGGGGGCCATTCCCCGTAACCCTGCTCAGAGCCGCCGGTTCCCAACCTCGTACGACAGGAGAATGCCGACCTGCAGCTTCTGAGCCCAAACAAACGTGGCGTCTGCCGGTTACAATGCCATCGACGCGCCCGTGACCCATATCAACGGGGCGAGGCTTCATGAACGAGATGCTGATGCGAACCGTCGATGCCGTGGCGGCTGGCGCGGGCTGTGCGCTGGTGGGTGCGGCATTGGCGCTGGAGCTGGTGGTCCGTCGGCCGGTGAACCTGCCGATGCTGGCTGTCCCGGCCGCCGCCATGCTCGCGGGCGGATGGATCGGCGGCTGGCGGGGTGAGCCGTTCAACCGGCCCGCCGCCCTGCTGCTGTGCATCGGCATCGCCGCCGCCTGCTGTGCGGCATGGGTCATCATCTCCCGGATCGTCGATCGGCCGATGCGATCCGAGCCGCCGCTGGCCGCCACACTCGCCAGCGTCGGCGCCCTGCTGGCCGTGCTGTCGGTCCTGGCCATCATCCCGACGGATCAGCTCCGCGCCCCCGGCGACCTCGTCGCCGCATGGACCGGCGATCCGGAGATGGCCGGCGGCGAGGCGCACCTCGTAGACTCCCTCGACAAAGTAACGTTCGTCGTCACGGCCTTCATCCTCGTCATCGTGATGCTGATGATGACGCGGACGAAAGTCGGGCTGGCCATGCGGGCTGTGGGCTATCGGCCACAGACAGCCGCCCTGCTGGGGATCAACACCGAGCGGCTGATCGTGATCGCCACAGCCATGGCGACGGCCATGGCTGCCATTGGCGGATTGTTGTATGGCGTGCGCCAGGGTTCTGTGGATATGACGACACTGCTGCGCCCGGCCGTCATCGCCGCGACGGCTGTGACGGTCGCAGGCGCATCGCGTCCGGTGGCGGCGGTGTTGCTGGCATGGGCGCTTGGCAGCGTGCATGCGTTCGTCCAGGTCAACTGGCTGACGGGCGCGGCTGCGGGCGATGCTATGCTGATGGCAGTGGTGGTCATGGCATTGCTCGTCAAACGGGCGGAACGGCATTCAGGCGATGGCGTCGCAACAGCGTAGGATCCGATCCTCCGACCCTCCGCCGGCCCCTCTGCCGGCTGCGGCGGAGGCTGCGCGCTCGACCGATGCGACGCTTCAGCCTGCATGGCGGGATGACCTGATGCCCCATCGCTCGCCATGGAGCCAGTTCCTGCACTCCAACGGCCCCCTGCCCATCGCGATCGTCTGCCTGCTGATCGCAGGCGCGTTCATCGACGAACCGAGGCGCCTGGGGGCCGCATGGAGCAATGGGCTGGCGCTGTTGGCGATTGAGGTCATGCTCGTCGTCGGCTTGAAGCTCGTGGTTGGGACGACCGGACAGATCTGGCTGGGACAGGCCGCAGCCTATGCGATCGGCGTGTATGCGGTTTCGGCGCCGATGGCGCATGGCGCCGTTGCCCTCGACAGGCCGCTGCATTCGTTTTGCTGGTATGCGTCAGCCGCCGTGATCGCGCTGATCGGTGCTGCGGCGATCGGGCAGATCCTGTGGCTGGTCCGTTTGTCCGGACGGTTGTTTCACTGGCTGCCGGCGACGCTGCTCGGGCTGCTGGTGCTGTGGTGCATTGTCGATGTGAGCATCGTCCATCTCACAGGCGACAGGCCCTGGCTGATCTGGCCAAGGCTGCCCGGGCTAGCCGCTGCGGCGCATGGGGCGATGGTGCAGTGGAGCACGTCGCAACTGCCGCAGACCGGGCCGACATGGGCGGGCATGCTGGTGCTGATCGGCGGTGCAGCCACGGCTGGCGGCGCCGTCGGCTGGGTGATCGGGCTGGCTGCATGCAATCGATCGCCGAAGGCGCTGTTGCTGCTGGGGCTTGTGCTCGCAGCCGCGGCTCCGAACGTCCTCTGGACCGACCCTGACACACTAGCGACAGCAGCCACCAGCCAGGCGCAACTGCCGATTTTCACCTGGTGCGCGATCGTGGCGACGCTCGCGGTGATCGCGGTGTGGCGCGTGCGATATTCGAACATCGGACGCGCGATGCTGGCGGTGCGCGAAAATGCGCTGGCCGCGGCGACGGTGGGCGTCGAGCCGGAGCGTCCCCGGATGCTGGCCTTGGTGCTCTGCATGGTGGTCGCAGCCGCGGCGGGTGCACTGCGAACCCAGGTGCCGCGCGAGATCGGGTTAGATGAGTTCAGCCTGCTGCGCGGCATGGCGCTGGTGGCAGCCGTCGCGATCGGCGGAATGCACAGCATCAGCGGCGCGGTGCTTGCCGCAATGGTGCTGGGCATCGTGCCGACGGTTTGGCCGCAGTGGCAGGCTGTGTGGTATGGCGCGCTGGGCGTCGCAATGGTCGTGATGTTGCGGCTGCGGCCGGAGGGAGTCTTCGGCCGGCGCGAGCTGTGGCCGGTAATCGGCGCAGCGACGGATGCGCGGCAGAAGTCGCGCGGGGAGGACCAACCATGACGCTTCCCCGCAGCTATTTCGTCGCGCAGGTGCCGAAGCTGCTGGAGGCGAGGAACCTCGTCTCCGTCTTTGGCGGCGTGCAGGCGCTGGTTAGCTTCAATCTGTCGATGGATCCCGGCGAGATCGTCGCACTGATCGGCCCGCATGGGTCGGGCAAGTCGACGGTGATCGATGCGCTGACAGGCGTTCGGCCGCCGCGATCAGGGATCGTACTGGTCGGCCGCAAGCCGGTTTTGCATCTCTCGCCCGCGCGCATCGCGCGGCTGGGGCTGGTGCGGACGTTTCAGACGCCGCGGCTGTTCTGGGATCGCCCGGCACTGGAGAACGTGATCGTCGGGTTGCATCGGCGCGCATCGCCGGGACTCCTGGGAACGCTGCTGCGATCGCCACGGGCCAACCGCGTTCATGCGCATGCGCGGCAGACGGCGCTCGATCTGCTGGCGACGATGGAGCTGGCGGATTGCGCCAGCGTGCCGGCGGCTGAGCTCGATTTTGCGCAGCGCCGGCGCCTGGAGATTGCGCGGGCGCTGGCAGCCGGGCCGCGCATCCTGCTGTTGGACGAACCAGCCGCCGGCCTCGATCCATCCGCGCGGACGGCGCTGGGCGAGCTGATGCTCTTTCTGCGCGAGCGGTTCCAGATCGGCATCTGCTTTACCGACGACACGCCGGAACTGGCGATGGAGATCGCGGATCAGGTGATCGTGCTCGACCACGGCCACACCGTCGCCGCCGGCAGCAGTGAAGAGCTGGCGGGCGATCCGGCGATCCAGGCGCTCTTCTCGCGAAGGCTGGCCTAGACGAGCAGGCGTTGACGGGCTGCTGCCAGCACCAGGGGCGGCTTCGCCGTCCGTGCGCAACAGCGCGCACATCCCTCCATCCGAAAAAGCCGATTCTCCGCAGGAAATCACCCAGAAAAACTGCGTGTTCCGTTTCACACGTCGCCAAATCGTCTCACGATTCGCGCGAGAAATAAAAGAAGGTGGGAGCACTGGTTGAACCAGCGCTCCCACCGTGGTTGCCATCGGATGCCCGGCCGCGAATCAGTAGCGATAGTGCTCGGGCTTGTACGGGCCTTCCACCGGCACGCCGATGTAGGCAGCCTGCTCCGGCGTGAGCTTCGTGAGCTTGACGCCCAGCTTGTCCAGGTGCAGTCGAGCAACCTTCTCGTCGAGAATCTTCGGGAGGACGTAGACCTTGTTCTCGTACTTGTCGTTGTTGGTCGCCAGCTCGATCTGCGCGATGGTCTGGTTGGTGAACGATGCGCTCATCACAAAGCTCGGATGGCCCGTGGCGCAGCCGAGGTTCAGCAGCCGCCCCTCGGCCAGGATCAGCACGGTGTGTCCATCGGGGAAGGTCCAGGCGTCGTACTGCGGCTTGATGTTCGTCCGCTTGATGCCCTTGATCTTCTTCAAGCCGGCCATGTCGATCTCGTTGTCGAAGTGGCCGATGTTTCCGACGATGGCGTTGTTCTTCATCCGGCTCATGTGCTCGGCGGTGATGATGCCGCAGTTGCCGGTGGTAGTGATGAAGATGTCGGCTTTGTCGACCCAGTTCTCAAGCAGGTCGACCTGATAGCCTTCCATCGCGGCCTGCAGAGCGCAGATCGGGTCGATCTCGGTCACGACCACCCGGCACCCCTGCCCACGCAGCGACTGCGCACAACCCTTGCCGACGTCGCCATATCCGCACACCACAGCCACCTTCCCGCTCAACATCACGTCCGTTGCGCGGAAGATCCCATCAATCAGCGAATGCCGACACCCATACAAATTATCAAACTTGCTCTTGGTCACGCTGTCATTCACGTTGATCGCCGGGAACAGCAGCGTGCCCTTCTTCTGCATCTCGTAAAGCCGATGCACGCCCGTCGTCGTCTCTTCGCTCACGCCACGGCAGTTCTCGGCAACACGCGTCCACCGGCCGGGATTCTCCGCGATCGTCTTAGCCAGAAGCTTCAGGATGACCTGATACTCCTCATTGTCCGTCGTCTCCGGACCGGGAACCTTCCCAGCCTTCTCAAACTCCACACCCTTGTGAATCAGCAGCGTCGCATCGCCGCCATCATCGACGATCTGATCCGGCCCGCGCCCATCGCCGAAATCCAGCGCCCGCTCGGTGCACCACCAGTACTCCTCCAGCGTCTCGCCCTTCCAGGCAAACACCGGCACGCCCTGCGGATTGTCGACCGTCCCATTCGGCCCGACCACCACAGCCGCGGCTGCGTGATCCTGCGTGCTGAAAATGTTGCACGAACACCACCGAACCTCGGCTCCCAGCGCCACCAGCGTCTCGATCAGCACAGCCGTCTGCACCGTCATGTGCAGCGAGCCCATGATCTTCACGCCCGCCAGCGGCTGGGACGGCCCGTACTCCGCCCGGCATGCCATCAGGCCCGGCATCTCATGCTCCGCCAGCGTGATCTCCTTCCGCCCCCACTCGGCCAGCGAAAGATCCTTCACCTTGAACTCAAACCCCGCCTTGCGGGCCTTCGACGGTTTTTCCAGCGTCTGGGTCATGGGTTGCTCCGTTGTGTCAGTTGCCAGGGGTCAGTTGTTGGTTGTGAGAAGACAGTAGTCAGAAGAACAGACACAGAATCACCTTCGGAACGGATGAAGCTGGCAGTTGCCTGTTCGCCGTTGGCAGTTCAAAACATCAAAACACCAAACACAAAACAACAGTCTCCAGTTGCCAGCCGTTAGCAGACCGGATCAATCCGGGCTCTCACTGCCCACCGCCTACGGCCCCCCTCCGCACCACCCGCATTCATCCGTGTGGTTCCAGCCAATCCAAAATCCGCATTCCAAAATCGACTTCATCCGCTTATCCGGATACATTGTTGAATGCTGCACCCCTTCTGTCAAGGGGG
>CALEKX010000128.1 GCA_937904525.1 uncultured Phycisphaerales bacterium | reverse complement strand
ACTCGCCGCAACTCGACGCAGGACACTCACTGCCTGTGTTGATGTTTTGTATTTGATTCTTTTGTGTTTGGAGCTTCCTTGGAACTTGGAGGTTGGATCTTGGAGCTTCGCGGCACGCCATAGCGTGCCCGACGTGCTGGCTCACCTTGTCACCCCCTCACCTTGTCACGCCCATGCCCGCCAACACACCGTCCGATAATCCTCGACAAGTGGCGCAGCTGGCGTCCGATAACCCGCCGCCGCCCCGTTTTTCCCGTGAGAGTTTGCCTTGCCCGCCGTTGTTATGCAGATCAACAGGAGCCGAAAAGGATGGAAGGTCGATGGGTAGGGAGCAAGACCGCCCGAGGGATCTGGGCAGACGGTGACGGAGGTTCACCGGGTCGGCCATCAGGGTTCTCGAAAGTATCGGACCTGCCCATGTGGACGTTCTGGAGTTGGCTGCTGTCGAACCTGCTGGATGTTGGTCTGTTCGCCGTCGCGGCGGTGGTGCTTGCGATGGGGCTGCTGGGGTTGCGGTGACGCGACCTGGGGGGATCTGACGCGCGCTCGTTCACTGTTCCTGGTTCCTTGTGACTGGTGATTTGGGGAACGGGTTCTCGTGCGCGCGGGGGGTAGGCGATGAGGACTGATCCGCCGGGGGGCGCGCGGTGCGGGGACCGCCGGAAGACGACCCGAACCGACCCGATTCCAGCTCAGCCACCACCTGCTGCCTGAAACACGCACTGTACCGAAAGATAACCCGCTCCCGCATCAGCTGACCTCTCCTTCTCCCCCTATGCCAGCTGACAACCTATTTCAGGACGGGACACATAAGTCTCTCTCTCCGTCTCTTCCCCCTCCCTCCGTCGCTCCCGCTCCCTTCGTGTCTCCACCGACCCCATTATCGGTCTGCATCTCCACGCCCACCCCCACTAATGGTGCTTGCGGGGCCGCGACGATACCAAGGGCAGACGGGCCAGAAAATGTGCGGAAAATGTTCGTGTTCCGCCGATGTCTGGGCGGTCGCCTCTGGGCGATGCTGAAAGGAGCTGATCATGCGGATTGGAATCATCGACCAGTTGGAGTTGTTCGGGGCTGGCTGCTGCCGGTCGGGGGACCTGCCCGTGTGGACGGCGCCATCGGCACAGCAGGTGCTGCGTGAGCGGATTCAGCGGGACACGGACCGCTACGTCATCCGGCGCGAACGGTGGTCGCGTCCCGAGGAAGATCCCGAACGATGGGATGGCCTGGCGTAGCCGACCAACGCCACGCAACCGTCGCAACGCAAGACACTTGCATTTACTCAAGGCCGCCTCAACGGTACACTTAGGCAAGCCATGGCGGTGGTTCTCTACCAGCTTCGCAAGCAGTACGTCAATCCCGACGGCCAGGCCGTTCCGGTCATCGACATCGAGTACTTCAGCCTCGGCACGGGCGAGCAGGTCGCCCTCATCGGCCGAAGCGGGTCGGGTAAGACAACCCTGCTCCACCTGATGGCGGGGATCCTCCTGCCCGATTCGGGCCGGGTCACGTATGACCTTGGGCCCAAGGGCGGTAAGACGGACATCACCATGCTTTCCGAAGCCGAGCGGGACCTGTTCCGCGGCAGGCATATCGGCTACATCTTCCAGACCCACCACCTGCTGCCCGGATTTACCGCGCGGGAAAACGTGCTGCTGGGCATGAGTTTCAGCGGCCGGGCAGCCGACAAGCAGTGGGCTGAGCACCTGCTGGAGCGGGTCGGGCTGGCGGATCGGATGGACTACCGGCCAGCCAAGCTGTCGGTCGGTCAGCAGCAGCGCGTGGCGGTCGCCCGGGCCCTGGCCAGCCGGCCGAGCGTCGTCCTGGCGGACGAACCCACCGGCGCCCTCGACGCCGCCAATGCCCAGCAGGTCCTGGACCTGATCCGGCAACTGTGCAGCGAAGTCGGGGCAAGCCTGCTTCTGGTCAGCCACGACCTGGCCATCGTCCGCCAGTTGCCCAAATCGGTCGCCCTTCATGAGATCAACCGGGCCGCCGCCCCCGTCGCGGCGCCGGCAGCCGTCGCGAAGTGAAACAAAACGCCGCGTTGGCGGATATTATTCAATGCCGGCGTGCTGAACCGCCCAGCCCCGGCTGACGTTCTGATCCTGTGGATGGCTGAGCCCTTGCCCAGCCCGCAAAGGCAGTTGTTGGAGTTGAACAGCGATGGATACCGTACAGAAGATCCCACTGTCCGAACGCATCAACTTCCGCCTGGTGATCTTCCTGGTGGTGGTCGCCGCCATCGTCGCATTCCCGACCTACCTGTTCGTCGATGCCCTGGTCAGCGGCGGGGTCAAGGATCGCGGTGAGTACTTCGAGGTCGACCTCAAAGCCCTGAGCGACTTCCCGTTCGACCAGATCAACGGCAAGTTGGAGGATATCCCGCAGCAGTGGCGTGATCTGGACGGCAAGCGGATCCAGGTCGTCGGCGAAATCTGGCTTCAAAACAACGCGGCGCCGCGGATCTCGAACTTTGAGTTGGTCTACTCGATCGCAAAATGCTGCTTCTCCGGTCCGCCTCAGATCCAGCACTTCGTCGAAGCCAACGTCGTCAACGGCGGCACGGTTCCGCGCTACCCCGGCCTGGTGCGCGTTTTGGGAACTTTGCATGTGAACATTGAGCGCGACCAGACCGGCAAGATCTCGCGCGTCTACCGCATGGATGTGGAGAAGGTGGAACCGGTGTGATCGGGGGAAGTAGCGACGAAGCGACGATGGGGTTGAAGCCTATCGTATGGTCCGTTTCACCGGACCGGCTATGGGGCGCGCCGCGCGTTGACGTCACCCGGCGAACAACGCCCGCAGGCCACGCGCAACGCACCGCCTGCATCGCAAATTCATGAAATGTCCGGTCCGCCAAAGCGGTCCTGCGAGTTGACTGAGCGCACATCGCAGCAACACGCGACAGCCAAGCCAGCCGCTTTGCAATCTCTGGGACTTTGCGCCTTCCCCCTTCGCGCATCCGTCGCGACCTTCACGCGTTCGCGGCGCCCTTTAAGGCGACCCGATCAACTCGGCGGCAGTGCCTCAGCCGGGCCGGCGTCCAGCGAACGGACACGGCGCTTGGCTTCGCCCTTGTCGCCGGTGGCGCGGGGCAACTGCATGCCGCGCTTCATGGCGATCACGCCCGTGCGGGCTAGCTCGAGGATGCCGTACGGCGTCATCAGCTCGACAAACGCCTCGATCTTGTCCTCCGTGCCCGCCAACTCGATCACGATGCTGTCGACCGCGACATCGACGACCTTGGCGCGGAAGAGGTTGACGATCTCGATCACCTCGCTGCGCCGCTCGTGAGCCACCTTCACCTTGATCAGCGTGAGGTTCCGCTCGAGATAAGCGGTATTGGCGAAGTCGGTCACCTCGGCGACCGGCACCAGCTTGGCCAGTTGCTTGCGCACCTGGTCGAACATCAGGTCGTCGCCGTTCACGACAATGGTCATCCGCGAGTAGTTGGGGTCTTCGGTCCTGCCGACGACCAGCGAATCGATGTTGAACCCGCGGGCGGCAAACATGCCCGCAATATTCGCCAGCACACCAGGCTCGTTGATCACCAATGCCGAAATCACATGTCGCATGAACAGCTCCTCAATTGGATCGAAGCCCGGGGATTGTAAGCGCAAGACCGATTTTTCGCGAATCCCCCGACACACTCCCCCCCAACCGCCATGGCCGCCGCCCCGGTCACGGTCCGATCACGAATCCCCCCATCTTTCAAAGTTTCCGAAACTTCCGACAGGATGTCGCACCGATCGGCTGCGTTTCTATAATTCGCCGCCATACTGGAGAGCCGATGACGTCCACCCTGGCTACGCTTACTGACTGCATCGCGACCGAACTGGCGGCTTTTGATCGACGTTTCCAGCAGGAATTGCAATCCGACCTGACGTGCGTCAACGCGCTGGTGCGGCATGTCAGCCGGTTTCGGGGCAAGATGCTGCGTCCGTGCCTGGTGCTCCTGAGCGGCCGGGCGGCTGGCGAACTGACCGACGCCCACATCACCCTCGCGACCGTCGTCGAGATGGTCCACATGGCCACGCTCGTCCACGACGACGTGCTCGACGAAGCCGAGCTTCGCCGCAAGGGCGCCACCATCAACCACCTGCACGGCAACGAGGCCGCCGTCCTCCTGGGCGACTATCTCATCAGCCACAGCTACCACCTGTGCTCCAGCCTGGATGACCAGCAGGCGGCTCGACTCATCGCCGCGACCACCAACCAGATCTGCGAAGGCGAGCTGCTGCAGATCAACAACCGCAATAACCTCGACCTCGACGAAGCTACCTACTTCGAGATCATCACCCGCAAGACAGCCAGCCTGTGCGCGGCTTGCTGCAAGCTGGGTGCGATGTGGGCTGGCGCTCCGCCGGCGGCTGTCGCGGCACTGGAGACGTACGGGATGTCGGTCGGCATCGCCTTCCAGATCCAGGATGACATCCTCGACATCGTCGGCGACACGACGACGGTGGGCAAGACGCTCGGCATCGACGTGGAGAAAGGCAAACTGACGCTGCCGATGATCCACTTCCTCCGCACGGCGCCGCAGGAGCATCGCACGCTGCTGCGGGATCTGCTCACCGATCGCGACCCTGACCGCGTGGAGAAGATCCGCAATCTCATCCTCCCCAGCCATTCGATCGACTACGCCCGGGACCGGGCGAGAGAACTGATCGACCGAGCCCGCAAAGCCCTGCTGGCCCTCCCCGACAGCGACGCCCGCACTGTGCTGGATACGATGGCTGAGTTCGTCGTAACCCGGCCGATGTAGTTCACTGTGCGGCGACTTACCGCAGAGAGCGCAGAGGGTTCGCGGAGTCTACGCAGAGCAGATGAAAATGGCGGCATGGGCTACCAGCCCGTGATCAGCATTTCCTGCTGAAACATGGGCGCGTCACCATGCACTGATAGCAACCACGCTGCGTCCTCTGCGCAGATGCTCTGTGCCCTCTGCGTTGGAAACAACTACAGGGACTCACTCCGCCGGCGGGAGTTGAGGCGATGTGGCGCCTCGGGCTTTGTCACGGACTTCATCCGCCAGTTGCGAGGTTGCGATGACCTCGACGCGGCGGTTTTGAGCCCGCAGTTCTGTGGTGTAGGCGCGGGCGATGACCGGCTCGAAGGTGGAGCAGCCCTGGATGCGGAGGATGTCGGCTTCGACCTGACGGGAGATCAGGTAGTCGGCGACGACCTGGGCCCGCCGCAGGGACAGTTCCATCTTCTCGGCTGACGATGCCGAATCGGGCAGATCGTCGCTGGCGGTGTGCCCCTTCACCAGCACGATATTGCGGTGCCCGCGGAAGTGATCGGCGATGGCATCGAGTTCGCGCTGGGCCTCCGGCCGGATCTCAGCCGATCCTCGCTCGAAGAAGATCCGTCCGCCGCGCGTCTCGTACTTGGACTGGCGGAGGGCGGTGGTCTGGTTGTCGGTACCTTCGGTGCCGAGGTTTTCCTGCCTGACGCGCCCGGCGTTGGCTGGGCCGAGCGTGAGCCGGCCTTCGCGGATGGCTTTCTGGATCAGGTACAGATCGATCGGGTCGGTGCTGTTGGGATCGGGCTTGTAGCCGAAGGCTTCGCGAATGCTGGCAGCCGTCTCCGTCAGCCGATCCGCCGCCCCGGCGGCCGCAGCCCCCTCCGGCTTGAGCACCCAGAGGATCACGAACAGCCCCATCATGCACATGATGAGATCGGCCAGTGTGAAGATCCATTCCGGGCACTCTTCACACAGATCGTGGGGATCGCATTTGTCGCACTTGCTGGCCATGGTTTTTCGGTTCACCGCAGAGACGCGGAGACGCAGAGAAGATAGAGAGCTATTGCTTTTCCTTGAGGTTCAGGACTTTTCGCCTGATCCCGTCCTTCAGGACAGGCACATTGAAGTTCAGCAGCAATCCAACCGGCCAGCCGCCGAGTCTCAAATACGTCAGCAGTTGTGCGTCATGAATCGGGGCAAACTGATCGACCGTCTTCAGTTCCAGCACAAGCACATCTTCAACGAGGACGTCGACGCGGTAGCCGCAATCCAGCTTTACGCCCTTGTACTGCAGCGGCAGATCGACTTCCGTACGGCATTGGATGCCACGCAGATAGAGCTCATGAACAAGGCACATCCTGTAGGCCGACTCCAATAACCCCGGCCCCAGTTCCCGGTGCACCTCGATGGCGGCGCCGATCACCTGCTCCGTGAGCTCATTGATCTCCATAGCTCCTCCGCGTCTCCGCGTCTCTGCGGTGAGCCAGACCAAACACTAAGCCGCCTTCGGCAGGGCCTGTTGCTGCTGGGCGCTCAGGAAGCTCATGAGCTGCATTTCCACGACGCGGGGGTTGTTGCCGGCTTGGATGCTCAGGACGCCCTGGAGGATGATCTCTTTCGCGAACGCTTCTTCCTTGCTCTTCAACGCCAGTTTCTCAGCGATCGGACCGGCGAAGATGTTCTGCATCAACGCCCCGTACAGCGTCCCAGCCAGCGCGCCAGCCAGGGCCTTACCGATGATGGCTGGGTCGCCCGCGAGGTTGCGGAACATCGCAATCTGAGCACAAAGGCACGCGATCAGACCGCAACCCGGGCCGAACTTGGCGATCATGCCCCAGAAATGCCGGCCATGCTTGTGCCGCTCAACCATCGACTCGATCTCGATCCGCATGATCCGCTCGATGATCTCCGGATCCGTGCCGTCGATCGTGAGCTGCAAGCCGCGGCGCAGGAACGGATCGGGCGCCTCGCGCGCCACCGATTCCAGCGCCAGCACGCCGTCGCGGCGAGCCGTCTCGGCATAGCTGACCATCTCCTTGATCAGGTGCTCGACATGGGCCTCTTTGCTGAAGGCCATTTTTTTCACGCACTTCAGCGCACTCAGCACCGCATGCAGCGGCATCGATGCCATCGCCGCCCCCAGCGCGCAGCCGCCGACGATCAGCAGCTCGGCTGGGATCATGTACGCATCCAGATCGCCGTGGGTGGCGTGGTACATGCCGTAGAACAGCGCACCCCACGCGAGCACGTATCCGATGATGGTGGTCAGGTCCATGAAACGCTCGTTCCGTAACCGAGATTCCTCGCCGGCGCAGCCGCGCCGGACTATCGGGACTCATCCCATACTTCGGCTGGAACGGCCTTTGCGGATGAAAGATTATCGGAACAACCCCTTGTCCCCCGTCGGCGGGGCGTGTGCAATGGCGGGTCTATGAGTGAGTCGTCCTCAGATGTCGTAGCGCTGGTCCGGGACCTGATGTTTACATCCAAAATCACCGCAACGGGCCGTTCGATGAACGTGCCCGTGACGGTTGTGCGCGACCCAGCCAGGCTGGCCGATACCCCCGGCCGGCTGCTGCTGGTCGATCTGAACCTGGAAGGGGCGATCCCGGCTGCGGTCGCGTGGGTTGGGGCAGCCGAGGGGCGGCGGGCGATCGGGTTTGTCGCCCATGTCGACACCGAAAGCATCTTCCGCGCCCGCCAGGCCGGCATCGACCGCATCCTGACCCGTGGCCAGTTCAGCAATCAGTTGCCGCATATCCTGACGGGATCGAGGGAGTGAGTGGCCAGTTGCCAGTTCGGTAACAACCAACAACTGGCAACTGGCAACTAACCGCTGGCAACCTCCCTCACACCAACCGCTCGGCGATCTGCACCGCGTTTGTCGCCGCGCCCTTGCGGATCTGGTCGCCGGCGACGAACAGCTCGATGCCCCGGCCGTCTTCGCGCGACTGGTCCTGGCGGATGCGGCCGACCAGCACGTCGTCCTGCCCCGAAGCCAGGATCGGCATGGGGAAGGTGTTGGTCTTCGGATCGTCGACGATCTTCACGCCCGGCGCCTTCGACAGGATCTGCCGCACCTCGTCGACCGTGATCGAGTGCTCGAACTCGATGTTGATGCTCTCGCAGTGCGCCCGCGGGACGGGGACGCGCACGCAGGTGGCGGTCACCGCGATCTTCGGATCGGCAAAGATCTTGCGCGTCTCGTTGACCATCTTCTGTTCCTCTTCGTTGTAGCCGTTCTCGCCGATGGCGGAGTTGTGGCTGAAGAGGTTGTTGACGATCTGGTGCGGGAACTTGACCTTTTCGATCGGCTGGCCGGCGGCATAGGCCTTGATCTGCCGATCCAGCTCCTCGAGCCCCCAGGCGCCCGCGCCGCTGACGGCCTGGTAGGTGCTGACGATGATCCGCTTGACACGGTTGGACTGGTGCAGGGGCCAGACCGGCACGTTCATGATGATCGTGCTGCAGTTGGGGTTGGCGATCAGGCCGTTGTGCTTGTGGATCATCGAGGGATTGACCTCGGGCACGACCAGCGGAATGCCCTCCTTCATGCGGAAGGCGCTGGTGTTGTCCACCACGACGGCTCCAGCCTTCACCGCGCTGGGGGCGAACTCCTTGGAGATCGACCCGCCCGCGGAGAAGAAGGCGATCTGCACATCCTTGAAGCTGTCATGCGTCAGTTCTTCGACCGTGTAGGACTGGCCGGCGAATTCCACTTTCTTGCCAGCACTGCGCGCGGAGGCCAGCAGCTTCAGGTTCTTGATGGGAAACTTGCGCTCAGCCAGAACGGTCAGGAACTCCTGCCCGACGGCACCGGTAGCGCCGACGATCGCGACATTGACAGCCATTGGTTCACTCCGCTTGGTAGGTATAAGAAATCAGCCACAGACCAACCGCACGCCCATTTTCGACGTCCGACGACACGCTGCACGATCCGCCACCCGGGCTAAGGGAGGCTTATCGTGTGGCGATCGTCGTTTTTCTCGTCGTCTTGGTCATCGCGGTTCGCTGTGGCTGTGCCGACTGCGAGTTTTTTCCTGTGATGGTCATCCTGCCAGATCACCGGCAAAGTTGCAAGCACAACCATCTCAACCCCCACCCCGCAGGGTTGATGACACCGCCTGTGCAAAGCTTCTATCCCCTGTCGGCGGCCATTGTTAGGGCGCCAATCGGCCGCCCGCCCCAGTCGGCCAGCGCCCTCGGCCCGGCTTGTTTGCGCCTTCGCGCCGCCGGCACTGCAAACTGATCGCACGATCCGCCCATCCGGTTAAAATGCCACCCGTCAAATGGGAAGGACCGCCATGTCGCACCGCGACCGGCGGTGCAGATCAGCCCATCCAACACAGAGGGAAACACAATGATCCGGCAGACGCTGGTTGCGGGGTTGGCGGGAGCCATGCTGTGTATCGCAGCGGGCGCGCGGGGCGATGACATCGCCCGGATCGACCTGGGCACGGACGATCCGGGATTCGCCGCCGGGCAGGAGCGTGTGCCCGATTTCGGCGAGCTGATCCCGGTGGATCAGCCCCCCGCCCAAACGCCGGTGGCCCAGCAGGTGCAACTGGAGCGCGTCACGACCGCCGTCCCGTGGGGACGCGGGTTTGCCGTCGTCGAAGGCCAGCTCGTCGCCCTGTCGCGCGGCCGCCATCGCGGCGAAGGCGGGCCGACCATGGAGATCATCGACCAGGCCGGCGTCATCTGGAAGATCGACACGACCATTTCCGAGCCGGTCATCCCCGGCCAGCCGGCGGGCGAGGCCGTCCGCACCAACGCCACGGCGTGGATCCGCCCCACCCAGCCGCCGTTCTACCTCTACACCCACCAGACGCCGCCTGAAGACGACCTCCTGATGAGCCGGCCGTACTGCGCGCTGGCGTACGATCCCGCCTCGCAGAACATCTTCGTCTGCGCCTATGCCGGTGCCGAGCTCAAGACCGGCTTCCGCAAGCATGCGACAGACGCCGTCTACCGCTACGACCTGCGCGATCAGGCGTGGCACATCGTCGAGCAACACAAGCCTGACAGCGTCCGCACGCATGAGCTCAAGGAGACGATCGGCAACATCTACTACCCGCATCACGACCCCGCCACCAATCCCCCGCCGCACGGCTGGGTAAACGGGCCGGACGGCTGTGCCGTCGTCGGGCGGTATCTGTATGTCCCAGCCAAGGACAATCACCTGGTCGTGCAGTACGACCTGACCGAGATCCGCCGCGATCCCAATGCCCCGCCGCCGCCAAGCCGGCCGGCCATGGGACCGAAGGTCCTCCTGAACTACCCCGGCGGCCAGCGCCAGATGCAGGTCCTCGGCCCCAGTGCCGTCGCGGCTGATGCCAACTGGCTTTACATCGCCTACCGCACCAGCAGCGTCGTAATCCGCGTTCCGCTCGATTCCGAGGGGAACATCATCCCCTGGCGCACCGATACCCCCACCGACGGCCGCCGTCTGGTCGAAGCCGACCTGATTGCCGCCTTCGAACCGTGGGATACCGAAAAACGCCGCAGCGGCAATCTCTTTGACATGACGCTCTCCCCGGCTGGCGAGCTGTTCGTCTCCATGGGCACGGAAGGGAGCGTCTGGCGTTTCACGCCCGATCCCGCCCGCCCGTTCTACGGCAACGATCAGACCGATCGGCCGACTACCGCCCCGCCGTTCCTGGATATGTCGAAGCTCGTGGGCCGAAAGACCGGCTGCAACAACCTCATCGCCACCGATGACGGCTGGCTGTACGTCAGCACGCGCAACAACGACACCGGCGAAGGCAACATCTACGGCACGATCTACCGTGTCCGCATCGCCCCACCGCCCGAGCCGTCCTGATGGTCGGCCCGCTGCATATCCACCCTGGCACGGGCGTCTCGCACATGCGATTTATCCAGGCAAGTGCGGGACGCCCGTGCCACAACAGATACACACTGTACACTTACCGACATGGCTAATTTCCCAACACTCAGTGAAAGCCTCCTCGTCCAGCGGCTTGCGCCCCCACGGGGGCGCGTGTCGATGGTGCTCGACACCGACACCTACAACGAAATCGACGACCAGTTCGCCGTCGTCTACTCCCTGCTGTCCCCGGAACACCTGGACGTACAGGCCATCTACGCCGCGCCCTTCCACAACGGCCGTTCCAACGGCCCAGCCGACGGGATGCAGAAAAGCTACGAGGAAATCGAGCGCCTGCTGTCGCGCCTCGGCAAACCAATGGACGTCTTCGTCTTCAAGGGCTCGACGCAATGGATGGCAGGCCCTGACGAGCCCGTGCCCAGCCCGGCGGCGCAGGACCTGATCGCCCGCGCGATGGCCCAGCCGGCGGACCAGCCGCTGTATGTCGTGCCCATCGGCGCGCCCACCAACATCGCCTCCGCCATCCTGCTCGAGCCGCGCATCATCGAGCGGATCGTCGTCTGCTGGCTGGGCGGTCACGCCAGCGACTGGCCGAAAACAGACGAGTTCAACATGCGACAGGACCTGCACGCCTCGCGCATCCTGATGGACAGCGGCGTGCCTCTGGTGCGATTCCCCTGCAGCGGTGTGGTCGACATGCTGCGCACGACGCTCGCGGAGCTCGAACGCTACGTCGCCGGCTGCGGCGCCATCGGTGATTACCTCGTGCAGATCTACCGCGAATACGTGCCCGACAAGCCGGCGCAATCAAAGGTGATCTGGGACCTGGCCCCCATCGCCTGGCTGATCAATCCACGCACATCGATGACCGTGCTGCGCCCCAGCCCGATCCTCACGGACGCCTGCACCTGGAGCTTCAACGCCCAGCGGCACCTGATCCGCGAAGCGGTGCACATCGACCGCGATGCGATCTTTAGAGATCTGTTCCAAAAGCTGGCGTCAGTGGCAGGATGAGAAAAGGATGACGCCGTAGATAAATAAAAGCCAAGGGGGTGACAAGGCGGTCGTAAGCCCTGTCACCCCCTTGTCACTTTCCAGATCTCAGGTCAGGCGCGGGCGCGGCGACGCAGCGCCAGCAAGCCGCCCAGACCCAGCAGCGACAGCGCCGCCGGCTCGGGGACATAAGTCAGATTGTCCAACTGATTGAAGCCGCGATCGTCCTTGGCATAGAAGATCGGGCGCGCGTTGGACCAGTCGCCCGCATAGCTGAACGTCGTCGAGCCGGTGAGGATCGCCGTCAGCGGTCCGTTGGCACTTTCCGAACCCTCTTCGCCCAGGTCGTACAGCGCAACCTCAGTCGAGAAGCTGCTCATGCCGGCCCCCTCATCGTAGCCCAGGAAGCTGAGCGTGCCGACCAACTGATACCAGTGGCCCTTTTCCAGCGCCACCGCGGCATCGCCAAACAGCGTGTAGGCGCCGGCGTTATTGCTGGTGTTGCGCGCATGCCCCAGCCGGAATAGCACGGGCTCATTCGGCAGCGGATCCGAACCGTCCAGGTTCGGCCCCGTCGCGGTGAAGTAGCCGTTGCTGGTCTTGACCAGGGAGATCGTTACGTTCGACGACCCGCCATTCCATGCGGAGACATTGCTCGTCCCATTGTTGTAACCGAACCCCATGCCGCCACCCTGCGTGTCCCAACGCACGACGTTGCTGCTGCTGACGATCTCGATGCCGCCCACCATCGAGAATTGCGCAACCGTCGGCGTGGGCGACAGCTCGCCGCCGCCATACACGGCCCCGCCGCGGACGAACACCGGAACACCGACCGGCCCGACTGCATGCCGACGCCGCTGATCGTGACCTGGTCTGTCGAGAGCATATCCAAAGCCCGATGGCTGCTGGCGTTGAATGTCGACTGGCTCATGCTGCCAGCCGGGAACGACTCAAAGCCCTCGGTGAACGTCGCGCCCGACGTCGTTGAAACACCCGCCAACCCGATCGCAGCGGCGATTGCCGACACCTGGATCGTCTTTCCAAACGCTGTCATGTGTGATCCTCCTCTTGAGTAAGTGAATTGCTTGATGGACCGTGTTTCCTGTGTTGCCATTTTCATCGCACCTCCGCCTGTGTGAGCGGCCCCGCCGGCTGAACGGGACCGTATTGCGCGGGGTCCTTGCGTTCCCCGCCGATTCCGCTGAACCATTCGATGAAGCCGCGGCGATTGTTGCCGCCGTCGTTGTGTGGACCGTCGTTGTCATTGATCAGCAGCGAGAAGTTCGGCAGCGTCGCGACGCCGCTCATGCCCGCCTGCTGCCAGGGAATGGCCAGCTCCAGCGCCCAGCCGCCCTCCACGCGCCGCGCAGCGGCCGATGCGCCCTCGAGCATCCGTTTGCTCGGGCTGTCCTGCCGGATGCGCACGCGGCCGTCATCGCTGATGCCGACCGTGAACTCATAGCGGACGCCTTCGACCTGCGTCGCGAACTGCACGCTGTCACCCCGCCACATCTGATCGTCCGCCATGTGCTGCACGTGATGGTCGTCGCGGATCTGCACAGCCAGGTAGAGGTTGGACGCATCTGACCCAGCCCAGAAGCGGGCGGACAGATCCGACGGCCCGCGCCAGTTCGGCTTGGCGAAGCGTCCGACGGGCTTGGCCTGGTGAGCCTGGTCGAGCACGCACGCCGGCATCGCCGACCACTCGTCAAGGTCACCGTCGATGACAGGCGTGATCGTCTGCCACGGCGTGACGCCGGCGATCACCGTCTCGCCCCGCTGGCCGAAGGTGACATACCCGCTTTCGCCCGACGGCAGCGATGCAGCCAGCGTGACGGGGATGGTCGTCATGCCGCCGGCGTGCGACAGATCGAGCGTGATGCGCGCCTCAGCCGTGCCGGCGGGCGGCAGATCCAGCTCGATCGCCTTGAGATCGCGTCCGGGCGCGACCGGCTTGATGGTCAACCTGCGGACCCGCGGGAACGGGTTGGAGGCTGTGAGAACGACATCACCCTGCGGATTGACCTGCGCCTCGACGGTGATCGCGTTGTCGATCTGGATCGTGCGTGCGGCGCTCATGTCGCCCGCCCGCACGCTCAGCACATGCCTGCCGGAGCGCAGCGCCGGATCGGGCGTGAAGGTCACCGCATCGCCGTTGGCGGCGATCGCCCAGCCGCGCCCGGCATCGCCGGACAGCGTGCCGCCCGCCGGCAGGCCGTGGCGCTGCACGGTGAAGGTAATCGGATCCTCGCTGGTCGCCTTGTCCGGGCCGAGCAGCGTGATCAGCGGCTCGGCTGGTGTGATCTGTCCGGCATCCAGGACGAACACCGGCGCGCCCGTGGCTGCCAGTGGATGGGCGAGGCGCCGATGGCCCACGCGGGCGGCTTCAACCTCATGCACCAACCCATCCAGCAATCGCCCGAAAGGGTCCATCCTGAACGCACACGACGTTCCAGCAGGCCTTGCGCAGATCGTGCGTTCGGTTGGTTTTGCCTGACGCCGATGGATGGCTGATCGCCGCCGCGCACCGGCGTCTGGGGGGAGCCGCGTTATCCCTATGGCCCCTTCGCCCCCTCGCGCTGGCGCGACAGACGATCGAGGTGGATGGCCAGGACAGTCACATCCGCCGGCGTGATCCCGCTGATGCGCAGCGCCTGGCCGAGGCTGGCGGGGGTGAAGGTCATCAGCTTGCTGCGCGCTTCGTTGCGCAGCCCCGGCACGACGCGGTAGTCGATCCACTGGGGGATCCGCCGCTGCTCGAGTTGGGCAAATCGCTCGATCTGCCGATCCTGGCGGGCGATGTAGCCTTCGTACTTCGTGCGGATCTCGATGCGCCTGCCGACGCGCAACGGGATGGCCTCCAGCTGAGGCGACTGGCGGACCAGATCCTCCCAGCTCGTATCGCCGCGCCGCAGATGCTCGAAAGCACTCGTGCCGTTGAGGCGATGCGTGCGGAGCAGCGTTTCAGCCGACTGCACCGCATCGCGCATGGCTGAGAACTGGGCCCATCGCGCGTCATCGACCAGGCCGAGCTCGCGGCCGAGGGGCGTGAGGCGCTCATCGGCGTTGTCGTTTCGCAGATGCAGGCGATGCTCCGCGCGGCTGGTGAACATGCGGTACGGCTCGTTCGGCGGCTTGGTGACCAGGTCGTCGATGAGCACACCGATGTAGGCCTGATCGCGGCGGAGGATGAAATCGACCGGCTTGTCAGCCGCATAGCGGGCTGCATTGACACCGGCGACGAGCCCCTGCGCGGCGGCCTCCTCATAACCGCTGGTGCCGTTGATCTGCCCGGCGAGGAACAGGCCGGCAATGGCTTTGGTCTCCAGCGTCGCGCGGATCTGCGTCGGCCAGACCATGTCATACTCGACCGCGTAGCCGTAGCGGAGGATCGTGGCGTTCTCGAGCCCTGGCACGAGGCGGACGATCTGATCCTGCACATCCTTCGGCAGCGAGGTGCTGATGCCGTTGCAGTAGATTTCGTCGGTGTCGAGGCTTTCGGGCTCGAGGAAGATGTGATGCGACGGCTTGTCGGCGAAGCGGACGATCTTGTCCTCGATGCTGGGGCAATAGCGCGTGCCGGTGGCGTTGATCTGGCCGGAGTACATTGGCGCGCGATGGAGATTGGCGCGGATGATGTCGTGAATGGCCTGATTGGTTGCGCCGATCCAGCAGTTGACCTGCGTCAGCGGCGGCGACCAGCGGGCGGCGGCATACTCGTTCAGATAGGAGAACGGATGCGGGTCGTCGTCGCCCGGCTGGGGCTCGACGCGAGAGAAGTCGATCGTGTTGCGGTCAAGGCGCGGGGGTGTGCCGGTCTTCAGCCGGCCGAGCTCGAAGCCGAGGCGTTCGAGGCAGGCAGACAGGCCCTTCGCAGCGGCTTCGCCGATGCGGCCGCCTTCGGTCTTGGCTTCGCCGGTGTGCATCAGGCCGCGGAGGAACGTGCCCGTCGTGATGATGGCGGCACGGCAAGTGAGGCGCGTGCCGTCGGCGAGGCGCACAGCGCGAACTGTGGCACGGGCGCCCCGCTCGTACGCATCTTCCTCTGCATGTACGGGCGGGGCTCCCGTGCCAGGTGTCTGGCCTTCAACTTCGAGATCCGCCACTTCGCCGGGGAGGATGTCGAGCGTCGGGCAGTGTTCGCGCAGAAGACGCTGGACTTCCCTGGCGTAGCGGTACTTGTCGGCCTGCGCGCGCGGGCCCCAGACGGCTGGGCCCTTGCTGCGGTTGAGCATGCGGAACTGGATGCCGGTGTTGTCGATCGCCAGGCCCATCAGGCCGCCCAGCGCGTCGATCTCGCGGACCATCTGCCCCTTGGCCAGCCCGCCGATGGCGGGGTTGCACGACATCTGGCCGATGCGCGCGGGATCGAGCGTGACCATCGCCACGCGCGCACCGAGATGCGCCGCCGCCCAGGCGGCTTCGGCGCCGGCATGTCCGCCGCCGATGACGATGATGTCATAATCGCAGGCCATGGGTGTGATAGTACGTCGCAGCCGGCCCCAGGGGTTCAGGGCTTGAGCTTGGGGCGGTACTGGACGCCGGGGATGTTCTCGAAATCAGCGTCCTGCGTCCAGACAGTGGCGTCGTATTCCTGCGCCGTCGCCAAGATGATCGCGTCGGCCATCGCAAGCTTGTGCTCATGGGCAAGCGTCGCGGCGGCGGTGGCAAGATTCGCATCCAGTTCGACGACCTGCCCCGCCACCATCGCGCCTACAAAGGCATTGGCATGGGCCTCGTCGTACTGCACCAGCGCTTGCCGATAGACCTCGTAGATCACGATGGAGGGGACGATCAGCTCGGATTTCTGCTGAGCAATCGGCCGGAAAAAGTCCGCGTTGGGCCCTTCGCGGAACAGCTCGATCCAGCCGCTGGAGTCGAGGACATTCATAGCGGCCGATCCTTCTTCTCGCGCAGACCTTCAAGTGTGAGATTGGGGGCGGACCCCATCAGCTCTTCAATAGGCCGGATCGGCACAAGCCGGACCGAGCGGCCGATCCGAAGGAACGCGACCTCCTGGCCCGGTTTCAGCCCCAGGGCTTGGCGGATCTCCGGTGGCAGAACAATCTGATATTTCGACGAAACGCGCGCTTTTCGCATACCATCCTCCGATCGATGGGCAGATCGCTTTACATTCTACCCATCAATCAGAGGATTGGGCAACGTTATGTCGATCTTGCAGATTATGGCCGTTTCGGGGTCTGCCAGGTCTTGGTTTTGGCGGCCTCGTACATGGCTTCCATGACGGCGACGCGGTAAGCGGCCTCAGCCGGCGTGACCAGCTCGCCGGTCTTCCGGCCAACCAGGGCATCGCAGAAGACCGTGAACGCGTGCGGCCAGGACTCGGGCAGCTTCTCCCACGGCGTCTTGCCGTCGGCGCCTTCGACCTTGTTCGACTTGAAATAGAGCTTGCCGTCGATGACGGCGGCGTGGCCCTCCGTGCCGGAAACCAGCAGCGTCAGCGGATTGGCCAGATCATCCCACCCCGCAGCCAGCGTGCCGACCGCGCCATTGGCAAAGCGGATCAGCGCTTCGCCCGTCTCGTCGCAATCGCCATAGCGGCCCGTCCCCACGTCCACATCGGCAGCCACTTCCTTCACATCCCCCAGCAGCCAGATCAGGATGTCCAGCAGGTGCGTGCCCAGATCGCCAAAGGCGCCGCAGCCGGCGACCTTGGGATCAGCCATCCACCGCCAGTCGGATTCCGGCTGATCGGGCTTGGCGTCAAACCATCCGCCCAGCGCGCCGTGATGCACGTTGGACCCGCGGACGCGCGTGATCTTGCCGAAGTTGCCCGCCTGGATCTGCTCGCGGATGAACTGATGCACCGCGAAGCTGCGGTTGAAATAGCCGGTCTGGAACTTCACGCCGGCTTCTTCGATCGCCTTCGCCATCGCGAAGGAATCGCGCGCGCCGATGCCCAGCGGCTTTTCGACGAACATGTCCTTCTTCGCCTTGGCGGCGGCGGTCACCAGCGCCTCGTGACGGTCGGTTTCCGAGCAGATGACGACAGCCGTGATCTGCTTGTCGTCCCAGATCTGCTGCACATCGGAGACAAACGCCGCGCCCAGCTCGGCTGCCCGCTTCTGCCCGCGCTGGGCATTGTGATCCCAGACAGCCTTCACGTTGATCTCGTTCTTCCGCTCGATCAGTGTGTTGATGAAGCCCGGCGTGTGAATGTGTGCGCAACCAACCAGTGCGATGGTGACCATTTTGCTCTGTTCCTCTTGCCTTGTAACAAATTCCTGTGACATCAGCCCGGAAGGGCCGGACTGCCGCCGGCCATCATATCCGCCTCCCCCCCCGGATGCATGCCCCCCCGCAGCCAACTTCCCCGCTCACCACCAATAGGGCAGGCCGAATGCGAAATGCCAGCCTCTCATCCATCGTCGGGTTGCTTCCAGTCGGAAAAATCCTCCGGCTTCAGCACTCCCATCGCTGCTCTGGTCCCTGTCTCACTCAAAGCCCGCTGATCTCCCCATAGCCGCTGGTGAAACTCCCGCGCAAAGACAAGCACCTGCCGCCGTGTTCGGGCGGCAGGTGCTCGACGACTGTGCGAATCTCGTCCTGGATCGCCATACCCGCCTACACGTCCAGGTTCTTGACCTCCAGCGCGTGCTCTTCGATGAACTGGCGGCGGCGTTCGACGTCTTCACCCATGAGAACGCTGAACATGCGCTCGGCTTCGCCGGCGTCGGCCAGCGTCACGCGCAGCAGCGTGCGGCGTGCCGGGTCAAGCGTGGTTTCCCACAGTTCCTCGGCGTTCATCTCGCCCAGACCCTTGAAGCGCTTGATCTCGATGCCTTCCTTGCCGAGATTGAGCACCTCCGGCAGGATCTGCGCCACACCCGCTACATCAATGGTCCTGCCGTCGTTGACCAGGGCATACTTGGTCGGCAGCTTCTCGCCCGAGATCGACTCTTCCTGCGTCAGGTAGTAATCGTCGATGCTCAGCCCATGCTGCTCGAGCTGGGTGAACATCCGCTCGAGATCCTTGATCTCGTGCAGTTCCTGGTTCTTCTGCAGGCGCGGCATGGCCTGGCCGTTGCCGCTGGCCTTGTCGCCGTTGTTCTGCACCTTGGCCATCTCGTCGTCATCGACGATCAGGTTGCTGTCGCGCAGGAACGCATCGCGATCCTCAGCCGAGTGGAAGAACCGTTCCTGCCCATCGACCACGATCCGATGCAGCGGCAGGCGGCCGTGTTCGTCGCGGTACGACAGGAACTCGGCAAAGTCGATCCCGCGCCGCTCGACGACGCTGACGAGTTCTTCGAGCCGGTTGAGCAGATCGACGACATGCACGAGCTGCTCGCCTTCGAGGTAGCGCGTTTCGGCGCCGGTGTCCGGATCACGGATCAGCAGGCGCGTGCCTTCCAGGCCCAGTTCGGTAAGCGTGCGGCGCATCTGCCGCTCGTTGAGGACGTATTCGACCTTCTTCCTGCGCGTGATCTGGTACAGCGGCGGCTGGGCGACGTAGACCCGCCCCGCCTTGATCAGCTCGGGCATGTGGCGAAAGAAGAACGTCAGCAGCAGCGTGCGGATGTGGCTGCCGTCGACGTCGGCGTCGGTCATGATGATCAGCTTGCCGTAACGCCGCTTCTCGATGTTGAAATCGTCGCGAATGCCGCAGCCGAGGGCGCCGATGATCGTGCGGATTTCCTCGTGGCCGAGCATCTTCACGAGATTGGCCTTCTCGACGTTCAGGATCTTACCCTTGAGCGCCAGGATCGCCTGCAGATTGGAATCGCGACCCTGCTTGGCGGATCCACCAGCCGAGTCACCCTCGACCAGGAACAGCTCGGTGGCCTCGATGTCGCGGCTGCGGCAGTCCGCCAGCTTGCCGGGGAGGCTGCCACCTTCCAGAGCATTCTTGCGACGCGTCAGCTCGCGCGCCTTGCGGGCGGCTTCGCGCGCCTGGGCCGCCAGCAGGCCCTTGTCGAAGATCGTCTTGGCTTCGCGGGGGTTTTCCTCGAGGAACTGGCCGAGCTTCTCGTTGACGACGCTGTGAACGAACGACTCGACTTCGACGTTCAGCAGCTTGTCCTTCGTCTGCGATTCGAATGTCGGCTCAGGGAGCTTGACGCTGATCACAGCCGTCAGGCCCTCGCGCAGGTCGTCGCCGGTCGGGCGCGTCTCCTTCAGCCAGCCCTGGGCTTCGGCATAGCGGTTCATCGTGCTGGTCAACGCCGTCTTGAAGCCGCTCAGATGCGTGCCACCGTCGTGGTTGTTGATGTTGTTGGCGAAGGTGAGGATCGTCTCGTTGTAGCCGTCGTTGTACTGCATGGCCACTTCGAGGATCAGCCCCTGCGACGGCTCTTCCTTGGTGAAGCTGATCACCGGCGACAGCGCATTCTTCCCGTCATTGAGGAACTGCACATACTCCACCAGCCCGCGTTCGTACTTGAACACATCGCGCTTCCCGACGCGCTCATCTTCGAAAATGATCTCCACACCGGCATTGAGGAACGCCAGCTCGCGCAGGCGGGTCAGCAGCGTCTCATGCACAAAGTTGACGTCGGGGAACAGCGTGGAGTCGGGCTTGAACGTAACCTTCGTGCCGGTCTTGTTGGTCTTGCCGACGATCTTGAGGTCCTGGCTCTTGATGCCCTTCTCGAACTCCATGTGGTAGAGGTGGCCGTCGCGGGCAACTTCGACTTCCATCCACTCGCTGAGGAAGTTCACGACCGACGCGCCCACGCCATGCAGACCGCCGGAAGTCTTGTAGGCTGAGCTTTCGTTGTGCTCGAACTTGCCGCCGGCCGCAAGATTCGAATACACGACCTCTACCGTCGGCACGCCTTCGGTAGGGTGGATACCGACCGGAATACCGCGGCCGTCGTCGACGACCGTGCAGCTTCCGTCGGCATTGATCTTCACCAGGATGCTGCGCGCAAAGCCGGCCAGCGCCTCGTCGATCGAGTTGTCGACGATCTCATACACCAGGTGATGCAGCCCGCGCAGGTTGTAACCCCCGATGTACATCCCCGGGCGCGTGCGGACGTGCTCCACGTCGTCCAGCACACGGATCATGCTCTCGGTGTAGGCCCCGCGCTCGATCATCTTCTGGGCCACGTCCTTTGGCGTTTCAGCCGGCGTCTGTGCCATCAACTTGCTCCTGTCTGGATTGCAAAACAACACCCCCGGACCTTCGCCCCGGGCGAGGCCGAAAGGGCAGCTTCAATTATCTTCATTTCCGTCATGATTACTACGTCACCGGGCCATAGAAAGGTCATGGCCAATGGGGCGATTCGCCTTGCGAATCCAGCCATGGTCCGCTTAGCATGCGCGGCATGAAATGGCTGGCCAGATTGGCGGTTTTGGCGGCTTTGACGGGCGTACAAGCCATGCCGGCGTCAGCCGCGCCGGAGGCTCAGCCGCAGTTTGACGACGCCATCGCCAACCTCGGCTCCGAAGACCCCGCCATCCGCCAGCAGGCTCAGCAGCAACTCCGACAGGCCGGCCGAAAGGCCCGCGAGGCCCTCCTCCAGGCCAGCCAGTCCCCAGACCCCGCCATCGCCCTGACAGCCCGCGAACTGCTACTGGCCATCCCCTGGCATGAGCCGGATGATCCCCCCGCCGTCCGCCAGGCCCTCCGCGAGTACGGCTCGCGCGATACCGACCAGCGGCGGAGCATCGTCCAGCAACTGGCGGTGACCATCGGCAAGCCCGCCGCGCCCGCACTGCTGCGCCTGCTCCAGGAGGACCCTGCCGACGTCGTCCGATGGCAAGTTGTCACAATCATCCAGGCTCGCCCCGATCTGTTCGATCCCGATGTTTTGCGACGCCTGCCCGACGTCGACAACGCCCCGCTGCTGATCGCCCGCGGCCTGGCGACCTGGCGCGACGATCAGCCAGCCGCGCTGGAACTGTACCGCCGTGCCGTCGCGCTCGAATCGGAACAGCCGACGGTCGACAACGGTGCGCTCAACCCCATCTTCAGGACGCTGATCGGCCATCACATCGTCCACCAGCAGTTCGACGAGGCGGCGCGCCTCCAGCGCATCGCGATCTTCCGGGCCGCGGCAACGGACGAATCCGCGCCGCTGCTGATCCTCCAGCTCTTTGTCCTGCATGTCGCCCATGGCCCCTTGCCGGGGCTGCATGAGGACCTGCAGAACCACCTGCCGCGGCTGGATCCCAGCCTGCGAGCGCATGTGATGGCTGCGATCTGCCGCGCGACGGGCAACGGCCTGCTGGCCCTGCCAGCCGAGCAGATGGCCCTGCGCGGCACGCGCTTTCAGCAGATCCGCAACGCTGAACTGCTGATGGCCTGCGGCTGGCAGGATGCAGCCGAGCGGCAGTACTGGGCGCTGCTGCGACAGCGCGATCCGTCGCAGGGCCGCCGCCTCGACGCGCACCTGCGGCTGGCCTATCTGCGCGGCCAAGCCGACGACGACGCCACGGCTGCCGCCCATTTGCAGGCGGCGATGAAATATTTGGAGGAGATCGAGGGCATCGTCGTAAACCGCGGCCAGCAGGCGGCAATGGCCTACCTGCGCGAGCAGCTCGCCTGGCGCAAACTGCGTGACGCCCGCCGACGCGGCGATCGGGAGGCTGTCGAAACCCAAGCCGATGCCCTGATGCGCACACGGCCCACCGATGCCGACATCCTCGGGGATCTCATCCCCGCATTGCACGATCTGGGCCGCAGCGGCGAAGCCGATGCCCTCGCCGAAGCCGCCTATCGCGAGTTCAAGACCCAGCTCGACGCCAGCCCGCAGGAGCCGCAGACGCTCAATAACATCGCCTGGCTGATGGCGCGCACCAACTATCGGCTGGACGAAGCCCTGAAGTACGCCCAATGGGCCACCACGGCTGAGCCGTACAACGCCGCGTACCTCGACACGCTGGCTGAGATCCACTACATGCGCGGCAACCCCGCCCAAGCCGCCGAGCTGGAGAAGAAAGCCCTCCTGCTCGACCCCGGTGATCGCTTCATGACACGACAGCTCGAGAAGTTCGAAGCGGCAGCGAAGGCGAAGTGAGTGACAAGGTGAGTCAGCGCGTAGGGCACGCTATTGCGTGCCGCCATGCGCGTAGGGCACGCTATTGCGTGCCGGCAAGCTCCAAGTTCCAACCCCTAAGGTCCAAGGAAGTTCCAAACACAAAAGAACCAAACACAAAGCATTAAACACCACAGCAGCCGAGGGTAGGGCACGCTATTGCGTGCCGGAACCGGACGCGCGTCATGCGACTCGTAGTAGGCAGCCGGCAGTAGGCAGTGGGCAGTGCGCCGTGGCAGACAGCAGCGGACGACCGCTGTCGGATCGCAGAATCTGAAATCTGAAACCTGAAATTCAAATCTGAGATCCCAAATCTACGTTCATCTGCGGTCCCACCAAATCCAAAATCCGAAATCCAAAATCCAAAATTCTCTGGTATCCTTCACCCCACCGATGTCCACCCAGCCGACACCATTCGACGTCGACGGCTTCGACGATGGCTTCATCGAAGAGCCGCTGGCGCCTGAGCCGCCCAGCGCGATCCCTCAGCCGGCGCCCCCGGCTGAACCGCAGCCATGGGAACGGTTCGTCCGCCAGCTCGGCCATCGCGCCGCCATTGCGGCATTCTTCGTGCTTCTCCTGAGCGCCGGCGCGATCCTCCAGCGGCTGGCGCTGTTCTGGCCGATGCTGCTGATCGCCTTCGTCGCCGGCGATCTGGCGCTGCTGTGCGGGCTGATCAGCTCCTTCGCCCAGCGGTGCCGCCCGACGCGCGACTTCGAGCCGCTGGGGCTGATCATCTTCTCCGTCCTGCTGCTGATCCCCACGCTGACGCTGGTCGTGCTGGCCAAGCGCGACCGGCTGGACGCGATCGTCACCGCCATCACCGGACACTGACCATGCCCGATGCGATCGAGTACATGCAACTTGCCATCGAGCAGGCGAAGCGCGCGCTGCTGCTGGACGAAGTGCCGATCGGCTGTGTGATCTTGCACGATCCGACGGGCCGCGTGATCGGCGAAGGCTACAACCGCCGCGAGACCGATCACGACCCGACCGCCCATGCCGAAATGATCGCTATCCGCCAGGCCGGCGCCGCCCTGGGTCACTGGCGGCTGATCGACTGCACGCTGTACGTCACGCTCGAGCCGTGCCCCATGTGCGCCGGCGCGATCGTGAACGCCCGCATCCCGCGCGTCGTCTACGGCGCCACCGACCCCAAAGCCGGCGCCTGCCACACCCTTTACCACCTCACCGAAGACCCGCGGCTGAACCACCGTGCCCAATGCGCAGGCGGCGTGTTAGCCGACCAGTGCGCCCAGCTCCTGAAAGACTTCTTCGCCCGCCAACGCGCGTTGGGGAAGAAGTAGCCAGGCGTTAGATTCGATTTCGGATTGCGGATTGGGAGTCGCAGATGAACGTGGATTTCCGAATCTGAGATCTGAGATCTGAGATTTCAGATCTGCAATCCCACAACATTCGACTGCCGACTG
>CALEKX010000127.1 GCA_937904525.1 uncultured Phycisphaerales bacterium | reverse complement strand
CTCTCAGTCTCTTCGTCTCTCCCAATTTCCTTGACACCGCCCAGATGTTAGGCTATAATTAGGCCATCATCGCGTCGGCGGCGTTCGCTGCCGGCCAAACTGGTCCCTCATTGCAAAGGGGTACTGTCATGTCCGCTTCAAACCCTCCATCGTTCTTCCTCATTCCACGGAATGCGGCGCAACATGAGCTTGTGTCGCAACTTATGACGCTTCATCGCGAGCTGCAGGAGCTGGATGAGGCTGGTGAACGGCTTTACGCCGAGCTGGGCCAGCAGCCCGACGAGCCGCGGTCAGCCGTCGTCGCGCGCACCTTCCGGCAGTCGGCGACGAGCCCGTTCTCCAAACACGAACGGCATCGCCGGGCCCTGCAGAACCAGTTCTGGAAGCTGGTGAAGCTGTTCTATCAGCTGGCCAAGTTCGAAGACGACGCCGACATCGGGACGACCGAAACCGAGCCGCCCGCGGATTCGGAAGATCCTCAGCCGGGGCAGGAGCTCGCCGCAGCCCAGCCCGCGACAGAAGCGCCCGCCGACGCCCAGCCGGCAGAGGCCATCGTGTGCTCACGCGAAGATGCGAAAGAGCCAAGCGAGTTCGCCGAGCCGCCAATCCCCCAGCCGGCGGCGGCGGACTGCCCGTCAGTAATTGCATATACTGCCATGGGATATGTCGCTGCGCTTCAGATGGTACTGGCGTATCGATGGCTGGTGTTGTGGTGTGGCGTCTTGGCGCTCAGCAGGCAACTGAGACGACGGGCGCCAACGTGACAGCCCGGCGAAACGCGGGCGAGGACGCCCGCGCCACGTCCCGCTGTCACCGCGAAGACGCAGAGACACCGAGGCCCGCACTACGCACCTGTGGCACGGGCGTCCCGCGCGTGCTGCGCTGATACCTCCTGTCCGCGAAGGCCGACCCGACAAGCCCTGCATAGGCGAGGCGCCCATGCCACAACCGCAGTCCCGTTGCGCGCTAACCACGAATCACTACGCAATCCTTCACGCATCAATCACCAATCACCACGAACCCCCCGTGCCTCCGTGTCTCCGTGGTGAAATCCAGCCGCTGAAAGCGCAAGCACCTGCGGGACGCCCGTACCACACGCCATCCAGCGCGCCTTTGCGATCTTTGCGCTCCAGCCCAGCCTTCGCGCAACCTTCGCGACCTTGGCGCCTTTGCGGCAGTCTTCAACCCGACTAATGCCGGAAATGCCGCTGGCCGGTCAGGACCATGACGGCGTCGCGCTTGTCCGCCAGATCGATCGACTCCTGGTCGCGCAGGCTCCCGCCGGGGTGGATGATAGCCGTCACGCCGGCATCGAGCAGCTTCTCCGGACCATCAGGGAAGGGGAAGAACGCATCGGAAGCAGCCACCGCGCCCTTCGCCCGCTCGCCAGCCTTCGCGATCGCGATGCCGGCTGCCCCGACGCGATCGACCTGTCCGCCGCCGACGCCGACGACCATGCCGTCCTTGGCCAGCACGATCGCGTTGCTCTTGACGTGCTTGCATGCCAGCCACGCAAGCTTGAGATCCGCAAGCTGTTGCGGCGTCGGCTTGCGCTTGGTGACGACCTTGATGCTCTGCTCGTCAAAGCCGAGCAGATCGCGCTGCTGTGTGAGGAAGCCGCCGGTGATCTTGTGCATGTGAAGCTCCTGCCGGTCGGCCTGGTCGATCGTCGTGATCGGCCCGACCTCCAGCAGCCGCACGTTCTTCCACCGCGAGCGCAGCAGCTCCAGCGCATCACGCTCGTACGACGGCGCCACAATCACCTCCAGCAGCTTGTCGATGGAGGTGATGGCTTGCGCGGTGGCCAGATCCACCGCCTTGTTGAGCGCGACGATCCCGCCAAACGCCGCCAGCGGGTCGCCTTCAAACGCCTTTTGGAACGCCGTTGGCAGATCGTCAGCCGTCGCATACCCGCAGGGCGTGGCATGCTTGACGATGCAGACCGTCGGCGCGTCCAGCTCCTTGACGGCGTTGAGCGCCGCATCGGCATCGAGCAGATTGATGTAGCTGAGCTCCTTGCCGTGAAGCTGCGTGGCAAACGCGACCGACGCTTCCGCCGGCCGGCGCTCGACCAGCAGCGCGGCTTTCTGATGCGGGTTCTCACCGTAGCGCAGATCCATCTGTTTGGTCAGATGAATCACCATCGATCCGCTGTCGACGCCCGCTGCGCTGGCCAGGTAGTTGGCGATCATCGAGTCGTAGTGGGCCGTGTGAGCGAACGCCCGCTGGGCCTGCTTGATGCGCAAGGCCTGCGACGTCGAGCCGCCGTTTTTCCGCATTTCGACCAGCACCTCGTCGTACTGCGCCGGCGAGGTCACAACCGTGACAAACGCATGGTTCTTCGAAGCCGACCGCACCATCGCCGGCCCGCCAATGTCGATGTTCTCGATCGCATCGGCGAACTCGACATCGGGCTTGGCGATGGTCTGTTCAAAGGGATAGAGATTGATGCAGACCAGGTCGATCGCCTGGATGCCATGTTCGTTCATCGCGCGGACATGCTCGCGATTGTCGCGCAGCGCCAGCAGCCCGCCGTGGATCTTCGGGTGCAGCGTCTTGACGCGCCCGTCCATCATCTCGGGGAACCCGGTGACATCCGACACATCCGTCACCTTCAGCCCCAGGTCGCGCAGATACCGGGCTGTGCCGCCGGTGCTGATCAGTTCGACGCCGAACTCCTCCACGAGGGCACGGGCGAAAGTATCCAGGCCGGTCTTATCCGAGACGCTGATCAGGGCACGTTGAACGCGAACGAGGTCGGGCATGGTCGGGAACTCCGTAGATTTTCAAGGTTTTTCGCAGACGCCCGGGATGACGTCACAGGCGTTCCCTGTGGCGATAGCGAACCGCACAGGATACGCGCCAGACCGCAAAGGGCAAAGGGGCGGGGGATTGGCCGCAGAGGTACGGAGGGAAAGGGGAGAGTTGCAGGGTCCGCCTTGGCGTGCTGTGGGCGTTTCACCACGGAGACACAGAGATACGGAGACAGGCAGACGGACGGGGAAATCCACCGGATCCCCCAACGTCTGCTCTGGCGAACCAGCTCTTCTGCAGGAGGATCGCGGGCGAGACGCCCGCGCCACAAAGATCATGAAAGGCAATCCTTTGCGATCTTTGGGATCTCCGCGATCTTTGCGCTTCGACCCCACATCTTCGCGCACCCTTCGCGACCTTCGCGCTTTCGCGGCCTAGGCTCAATCCGCCGGAATCGTCGCAACGGAGTCGCGCTCGATGAGCTGGCTGGGGATGGAGAGGTTGATCGTCTGCGGCAGGGCGCTGCCGGCGCGGATGGCCTCGGTGAGCTGGAGCATGTGCTCAACCGCAAGCCGGGCCAGGTCCTCCAGCGGCTGACGGATCGTCGTCTGCGGCGGCGTGAGGTAATGGTAGATCGGCAGATCCTCCAGCGAAATCATCGAGATGTCCTTCCCGATGCGCAAGCCGAGGATGTTGCTCAACAGGTGGATCACCTCGAGGCTGGCATCCTCGCTGAAGTTGAGAATGGCCGTTGCGCCGCGCCGCACGACGCGCGTCGTGACGTCGTACACCGGCTGTTGGAGCGTGAAGTGGATGAGCGACTCATCCGGTTCGATGCCGTGCTCGCGGAGCACGTCCAGGTATCCGCGGCGGCGCTCCCGGCTACCCCATTCGTCCGGTTCGATCTGAAGCAGGGCGATGCGGCGATGGCCTCGCTGCACAAGATGCCGCGTCGCCAGCACAGCCTGCTGGTAGTGGTCCGTGCTGATCGAGTGAATGCCCTGATCGGCCAGCGGATGGTTGATCGTCAGCAGCGGCAGGTTGGCGATCTTCCGGAGGCGTGTAAGGCGATCGTCGAAGACGACGCCAATCACGCCCTCAATGTGCGCCTGGGCTGCCAGGTCGAGGTTCTCGATGTCGATCAGTTCGATGGCGTACCGCTGGCTGGCGAGGTATCGCGAGATGAGGCTGGTCATCACGCTGACGTACCCGATCGGCAAAGCCGGGCTGTGGCGGCCGGTGACGACGCCGATGCAGCGGTGGGGCAGGCGCGGCACGAACCGCAACTGCCGGCTGGCGTTGAGCACGCGCTGGCGCAGCTCCGGCGCGACGCTGGGATGGTGGTTGAAGACGCGCGAGACGGTCCCGATGGAGACGCGAGCCTTGTGGGCGACATCCACGATGGAGATGTCGCCATTTCTTCGCGGTCGCTTTCGGGCGGGGGAGCTGGCCATTGCACTCTCGTACGTCGGATCGCAGGCGGCGGTGCGCCGGAGGTTGAGTGTACCGCGCCGGCGGGGTTCAGCAGCGCCGCATCCCGATTCAGATGTAACGTATAAGCTCGCTGCGAACAATATCATTCTATGAGAAAAGATTTCACCGTCTATAACGCATGTGACGACAACTACTTAAGTCTATTTCGGATCTGCCTTGTCGTCAGTTGCTGCTTGCCATTCGGTTATGGGGCGTTATAGTCGATGTGAGCGCGACGCGAAGTTCACCTCCATCGAGTTCCCCCATTGATCGCGTCGTTGCAGTTGAGTCTTTGCGATGCTGAAAATCACCCGTTCAACCTCCCCGATTCTCGAACCCCAGCCCGGTTGCCCGTGGGCTGAGCAGATGGTGCTCAATCCGGCGTTCATCCCCGATCCGGACGGCAATCGCCTGCACATGCTCTTCCGCGCGTCCGGACCGTGGGCTCACATGCAGCGGGAGGGCCAGCCGCTGCCGTATCCCATCTTCCTGGGATACGCCTTCAGCGACGATGGCGGCGAAACATGGGAGGCGGACTTCAGCCGTCCGGCCCTCGCGCCGGCGCTCGAGCAGGAGCGCGTCCGGCTTTTCATCACGACAGCCGACGGCCGGCAGACGCTCAACCACGCCAACGGCTGCATCGAGGATCCGCGGCTGTTCTATCTCGATGGCGAGCTGCACATGACGGTGGCTGCGCGGATGTTCCCGCCCGGGCCGTATTGGACGGGCACGCCGCTGACCTGCTGCAGCCCGGATTGGGCGCTGCGCGGCGATCACGGCCTGGGCATGGCAGTCACAGCCAACGTGACGGTCAGCATCCTGTATCGCGTCGATCTGGCGGCGCTCTCGCAGCGTCGCTATGACGAGGCCTTCACTTACATCACGCACCTGACGGACCCGCAGAAGGGCGATAATCGCGACGTATACCTCTTCCCGCGCAAGCTGCAGATCGATGGTCGTGAGCAGTACGTCTGCTTCCACAGGCCGTGGACGCCTGCCAGCTACGCGGAGGGTGCGAACCTGAAGCTGCCGAGCATGTTCCTGGCAGCGGCCGATCGGCTGGAGGATCTGGCGACGGACGCCGCAAAGCAGCACGTCCTCGCGACGCCGCGCTTCGGCTGGGAAGCCAATCGCATCGGCGGCAGCTTCCCGCCCATCGAGGTGGAAGCGGGCGTGTGGTTGGCGTCGTATCACGGCAAGGGCGCCGGCAATCTCGGCTACACGCAGTCGTTCATGATCCTGGAGGAGCAGGACCGCGGGTTCCCGCGCGTGCGTCACCGCTGCTCGGATCGGCTGCTGTATGCGACCCAGCCGTGGGAGTTGAACGGCAAGTTCCCGACGCCCTGCCTGTTCACCTGCGCCGGCTGGAAGATCGGCGACGATCTGCTGATGAGCTACGGCGCAGCCGACACCAAGGCGGGCATGGCTCGCGTCAACTTTGATGAGCTGGTGGACCATGTCCGCCGATTTGATGCCGACGGCCACCAGATCAAGCCGAAAGCGACCGTCAGCGTGGCCAGGTCCGCACCTGTGCGGGCGGCGCAACGCGTTTCGGCGTGAAGGATCAGACGAGGATGGAAGCGATGGTTCTGAAATTGCCGATCCTGCTGAGCATCATCTGCCTGATCGCGATGATGCTCCCGTCTGCCAACGCCCAGGGCGTCAGCGACGAGCGCTTCGCGCGCCTCGCGAGGGGGATCAACATCAGCCACTGGTTCGCGCAGGTCTATGACGCCAAGGGCTATACCCCCGCACATTTCGATACCTACGTCACCGGCGCCGATTTCAACCTGATCCGCGATCTCGGCTTCTCGCACGTCCGCCTGAGCGTCGAGCCCAAGCCGATGATGGACTGGGACAATCCGGGCGAGCTGAATGCCGAATACCTCGCGCACCTCGACCGGGCCATCGACGCGCTGCTGGCTCGCGGCCTGGCGGTGATCGTCGACATTCATCCACATCCCGACTTCAACAACAGGCTGACCGATCCAACCCATGCCGATGCATTCGTCCAGTTCTGGTCGAAGCTGGCGGGGCACCTGTCGCGGCGAGATCCCGATGGGCTGTTCCTCGAGGTGCTCAACGAGCCGATCGTGAAGCAGGACGTGTGGATCCCGCTGCAGCAGCGGGCGATCAGGGCCATCCGCCAAGCCGCGCCGGATCACACGATCATCGCCAATCCGCCGGCATGGTCGGGCATCAGCGATCTGCTCAAGATGACGCCCGTCGACGACCCGAATGTCGTCTACAACTTCCACTTTTACGATCCGGGCCTGTTTACGCACCAGGGCGCCAACTGGGGCTGGGTGACATGGGCGCATTCCGCCGGCACGCCGTATCCGATTACGCCTGAGTCGATTGCTGACGTGCTGCCGAGGATCACCCACGAGCAGACGCGCAGGGAACTCGAACATGCAGCCAGCCAGCGGTGGGATGCAGCCCGCATCGACGCGAAGATGGCCGAGGCGGCTGCCTGGGCCCGCCAATACGGCGTTCGTGTGACATGCAATGAGTTTGGCGTCTATCGCCAGCATGCCGATCCGCAGCAGCGTGCGCAGTGGCTGCGGGATGTTGTGCAGGCATGCGAAAAGCACGGCATCGGCTGGGCCATGTGGGACTATCGCGGCGGATTTGCGCTGGTGAAGCATGAGGCCGGTCGGCCCGTTGTGGATGGGCTTACGGCGGAGGCACTGGGCTTGCGTGCGGTGCCCAGTGATTAGGCAAACATCGGGGATGGAGAGTCGTACCACCAATGCCCGCAGGGGGCCGGAAATGACGAACCCCAAGCCGCGACAGCGGCAGCCAGGAAGCGAGATGACGATGACCCACTCCACACACAACCGCAGAGGCTTCACGCTGGTGGAGCTGCTTGTCGTGATCGGCATTATAGCGTTGCTGATCTCGATCCTTCTGCCCGCGCTGGGCAAGGCTCGGGCAGCGGCGCAGAACGTTGCCTGCCAGTCCAACCTGCGCCAGCTCGGCCAGGCGACGCTGCTCTACGCCCAGGAGAACGACGGCCGTCTGCCGTATGACCGAGCCACGGTCAACGGCACGGAGATCCAGTGGTGGGTGCTGCTGAGCGCCATCATGACCGGCGAGGACAACGATGTCCTGCCCGAGCGCGTGTCGGCTGTGTTCCGCTGCCCGACAGCCAACCAGGGCCTGACGCACGTGGACAAAGGCGAAGTCTTCACGCGCCACTACGCGCCACATCCGCTGCTGTTCACGCGCGGGCCGAAGATCAGCGACGATCCGCCGCTGTACAAGGGCTCGTACAAGCTCGTCTGGATGGGCGGCCGAGCGGCTGAGACGATCATGATCGCCGATGCCGGCCAGGACACCACCAACGGCAGCGCCGACTACACCTTCAACGCCATGGACGGCCAGTTGGTGACCAGCACCTACTACAACACCAGCAGTGCCGATCTGACCAATGCCCCCAAGACCTGGGCCAATTCCGCGCCCGTGCGCGACATCGATGGTCCGTGGCCGCACAACGCGCTGTTCCGCTGGCGGCATGGCAGTGACGCCCAGCCGGCGGTAAACGTGCTGTTCGGCGATGGCCACGTCGGCAGCTTCAGCTACAGCGGCCGAATCGACGAGCGGCGCACGGATCTGCAGAAGCAGCATCTGCGCCCCAATCCGCGTCGCGGCGGCTAAACCATCGCGAGCGCCAGCCAGGGAGACATGCCCAGCCCGCGCCTCATCCTCCTCCTGATCGCGGCCCTGCTGCCGTTCCTCCCGGCAGCAGGGCTCGCTGATGTCATTCCCGGCAGCGATCCGCTGGAGATCACAGCCGCTGCAGATCTCCGCGAGGCGCTGGCAGACATCGACGCTCCCGACATCCATGTCGGCACGCCCGCGACGCATGACGCCATCGCGACTCAGCAGAAGGCTCAGCCGTTCACCCTCACCGACAACCCCGAAAGCCACCACATCGCCTTCCGCGACGGCGCGGTCTACATCGTCGGCGCCTCGCCCAAGGGGGCGATGAACGGCGTATATCGCCCGATGAACCGGGGCCGGGCGGCACTGGAGACGCTGGATTTCACCAAACTGGACGACGCGGTTGCGCCCGCGTTTCGCTATCGCATCGGCGATCACCTGCGAACGCAGAAGCCGCCGCCCGGTTGGTCGGATGAGGACCAGGCGCGGTGGTACGCGCGGCATTTCGTGAATGTCGTCTGGGGCGAAAAGTTCGGCCCGCCGCTGCCGTACGAGATGCGAAGGAAGTATGGCCTGGGGCTGATGCTCGAAGCCTCGCTACCGCCGACGCCCGAGGGCACGCACTGGGGCGATACGGCGCACAAATCGCCCTGGTGGGATGACCCTGCCAATGCATCCGCCATCTACTGGTGGGGCCGGCCGAGCTGGTATGGCAAGGTGAAGGTGGTCGATCCGTTCGACCCCGTCGGCCGGCAGGCGTATCTCGATCACTTCAACAACCTGCTGGAGCAGAATCCGGACACGAAGATCCTCTACTGCATTTTCGGCGACTACTCCTGGGCGCCTAACGAAGACTCGACGCGCGTCTCCGACGGCAAGCCGTTTGGGCATACGCAGGAAGAGGCCATTCGCGAAATCATGCGCGTGATGCGCGAAGCCATCGGCGAGCGCGATGTCATCCCGGCGGTGTGGATGTGGCTGCTGTTCCCCAAGCAGGGCAAGGAACGGTTCATGGAGGAGATGACAGCCGACGGCATCGGCGTCATGTATAACGAAGCCAGTGATAACGACTGCTGGACCTACCTCCGCGACAACTTCGACAACGTCGCCCTCAAGCTCGGGCCGTACGGCAAAACCAAGTTCGGGTCGAACTATATCCCGCTGCTCAGCGTCGGCGGGACGTGTGAGAGCGTTCGGCCGGGCGTCGGCATGCCGCTGCCGCATGTCGGAGCGACCAAGACGCTGCGGCTCTACGATGCCGGCGTCGAGCAGTTCATCATCTGGTGGGGGAGCTGCGAAGGCTGGGCTTACCAAGCCAATATCGAGGTGCTGGCGGAGCTGGTCTGGAATCCGCAGGCCTTCGACCGTACCCATCGCGATCCGTTCAACCCGCAAGACCCCGAGCCGTTGATCGGCTATATCGCCCGGCGCGATTTCGGGCCCGTTGCGGATGACGTGCTGCGTTTCTGGGAGGCCTTCGACCGCGCCCTGGTCGATGTGAATCTCAACGGCGAGAAGACCGGCCTGCAGAACCAGAGCTGGTACCAGCGGACGGGCAACTATCTGATCTTCCTGAAGGCCCAGCGGATTCCCCTCATCCCGTCGGAGCTCGTCCGCCGCGAGAAGGTGCAGTCGCTGTTCCCCTGGATCCTCCGCCCGCATGCACAGGAGAACTGGGCCACCGTTCGGGCGAAGCTCGCAGACGCCATCGCACAGCTTGACGCGATTCGCCGCACACCTGATCTGCCGGCCGATGTGCAGTGGCGGCTGGACACGATGTACCTCAACATCCGCGCATTCCACCTGGTGTTCGCCAACATGCACAACCACATGCGGGCGCTGCAGGCGATGGAGCGGCTGGCCCATCTGCCGCCAGACTCGCCGCGCGTGAAGGTCGAGCTGCTGCCGATCCTCGCCGACGACATCGCCAACACCGAGGCGCTGATCGCCCTGATCGAGCAATTCCCACCCAACTTCTTCCTCAGCGAAAAGAACACACCCGACGGCAGCCCAACGCGCGATGCCGAGATCGCCCATCTGCGGCGAAAGATCCAGCAGTCGCGCGCGTACATGGCTGAGAAGCCTGCTGGCGCCGATCTGGCCCACAGCCAGCCGATCCGCCGCAGCGGCGATGCGGCAGTCGTCGAGCTGCCGACAACGGCGATCGTGCAGAGCGTGTTCGTTCACTGGGATCAGCCGCGGGAGTGGCGGCTGGAGCTGTCAGCTGACGGGCAAGGCTGGACGCGCGCCCAGCCGACATGGACGACGGCTGCCGCAGTCGATCCCATGCCCGCCCGCTACGTGCGCGTGCGGACGGATGACGCCTCCGCCGTCGCGTCGATCGAGGTCTACGGCCCGCCGCCGCTCCAGCGGCTGGAGGCGATCACCGGCCGCTTGCGAATGCCGTTCAACCCCGCGCAGGAGATGCATGAGCTGGTCATCCCGGCTGGCGCCGATGAGATCGACCTGCGCATCGAAGCCGGATCAGCCGACCGGATCACCATCAACGGTCAGCCCGTCGAGCCCGGCACCATCCGCGTGCCAGCGGCTGACGAGCTGATCCTCCGCGCAGCCGCCGGCGAGCACGTGCAGCAGTACACGATCCGTGTCCTGCGTAATCTCGCGATCGGCAAGCCCGCACAGGCCGACAGCATCGAGGGCAGCTTCACCCCCGCCAATGCCGTCGACGGCCAGGCCGACGCGACGGACGACAAATCCCGCTGGGTCTCAGCCGTTGGCGATGAGCACTGGCTGATCGTCAATCTGGGCGCGCCCACGACGCTCAGCCGCGCGATCGTCATCCACGGCCACCAGCGGGCCACGACGCACGCGATGCAGGCCTTTCACCTCGAGTGCAGCGATGACGGCAGCACGTGGCGTCCAGTTCCCGGCGCCGCTGTTACCGACAACCGCGCAAACACGACCGAGCTGGCGTTCAAGCCGGTGCAGGCACGCTTCGTCCGCCTTGTCGTCACGCGCACGCCCGACAGCCGGGCACGCGTGTATGAGCTCGAGCTCTACGGACCAGATCGACCTTTCAAGTCTCAACGTTTTCCAGGAGGTCAGTGATGCGAGGCATAGTGGCAATTGCAGCGGCGGGAACTCTGGCGATGGGGATCGTAACGGCGAACGCCGCGACGGTGGTCGAGAACTTCGACTATGGAGAGACCAGCGGTAACCTCAATACCTTCGGCAGCGCCGCCGACGGCTGGGGTGGCGCATGGTTCGGCGGCAGCGGGCCGGACTACCTGGCTGGGTCGAACCTCACCTACACCGCGCCGGGCTACAGCAATGCCGGAAACACCGGCGGCATGGCCGGCTACGGCGGGTCGGATGCGGGCGACATCGCCTCGCGCCTGCTGGATTCGCCGATGACCGGAACGATCTGGGTCAGCGCGCTGGCGCGCGTGACCGGCAATCAGAGCGACGCCATCCTCTGGTTCCGCAACGATCCGCACGGCGACAATGCCAACTTCATCGCCCTGCGCGGGTCGGTCAATGATGACCAGACGGCGCCGGTTCCGGTGCTTCGCTACGGCGCCAGCCAGAATCTGCTGGGCACCCAGACCGTGGCGCTCAATACCGTTCATCTGCTGCTGGCGCGCATTACCGTGAACTACGAGGGCAACTTTGATCGCATCGAGTTCTGGGTGAATCCGGATCTGTCGAATGGCGAAGCCGGCTTGGGCGCGCCGCTGCTGAGTGCGGACGGAGCCAACGTGCTCAACGCCGTCGCCGGCCCGCGCGTATCCTTCTCCAGCGGCGGGGCGATCGACGCCATCCGCATCAGCAACGATCCGGACGGATTTCTGGCGGTGACGGCTGTGCCCGAGCCGACGATGCTGGGGTGGGCCGCGTCGATGCTCGTGATGGCTGTGCGACCGAGGTCACGACGATGAAGGTCTGCCGTATTATCGCCCTGACGGTTGTGCTGCTCACGTCCTCGCTGGGCGCGCAGGTGATGGATGCGCGCTGGTCAATCGTTGCCGGCAGCGAGCCGCTGTCGCAAACGGCGGCGGAGGATCTGAAGCTGCTGCTGGCGCAGGAGCAGGGCGTGGAATTGGCCGGCGATGCGCAGGGCCCGCGCATCTTTGTGGGTACAGTCGCCGACAACCCCGCCATTGCCGCGGCCCACCGCGCCCAGCCATTTCGCCTGCCGGAGGACCAGCCCGAGGCGTATCACATGGCTGCGCGCGACGGGAACCTCTACATCGTCGGCACGACAGCCAAGGGGGCGATGAACGGGGTGTTCCGGTTTCTGGACCGCCGGTCGCTGGATGTAAGCGGGCTGGATGAGTCCGCCGCGCCGGCGATGCGCCATCGCGTGGGCGGGCATCGGATCAATCAGGCGCCGCCGCCCGGCTGGAGCGAGATCGACCAGGCCCGCTTCATGGCGCGGCATTACATCAACATCGCCTGGGGCGAGAAGCACGGCCCGCCGCTGTCGCTGGAGGTGCGGCAGAAATACGGGCTGGGGCTGATGGTGGAGATGAAGTTCCCGCCGTTCCTGCGCGGCAGCCGCGATTACATGGACGATCCGAAGTACGCCTCAGCCGTCTACTACCACAAGGGCAACGAGGGTCGGCGCGTGCTGGACCCGTTCGATGCGGTCGGTCGGCAGGCGTATCTGGATGGCTTTGCCGAGCTGCTGAGCGCCAACCCGGATACGACGATCCTCTACAGCCTGTTTGGCGATTACAGCGTCATCCCGTCGCCCGACAGCCGGCGCATGTCGGATGGGGCGGTGTACGGCCATACGCGCATCGAGACGATGCAGCAGGTCATGGGCCTGATGCGCGAGGCTTTGCAGCAGGCTGGGATGAACGATGCGGTGGCTGTGGCTTGGCTGTGGCATGGGTTCTTCGGTGAGCCGCCGGGGGCGGAGGCGCAGTTCATGGCCTGGCTGCGCGACAACGGATATGGCATTCTGTATAACGAAGCTGGCAATAACGACAACTGGCTGATCCGGCGTGACAACTTCTCCGATCTGGCGTTGAAGACGGGCGAGGATGGGAAGATCGCCTGGGGCGAGAACTACTATCCGCTGGTGTCGGTGGGTGGATCGTGCGAAAGCGTCAATCCAGCCATCGCGATGCCGCTGCCGTTTGTGGCGGCGCACAAGCTCGATCGGCTGATGGAGGCGAAGGTCAACAACCTTGTCCTGTGGTGGGGCAGTGCGGAGGGATGGGCCTACAGCCCGAACCTTGAGGTACTGGCGCGGGCGATATGGGAGCCGTCGGTCGTGAAGGATCCCGATCGGCTGCTGCGGGAGATCGCCGAGCGCGACTTCGGCGCCGAGCATGCCGATGCGATTCTGGAGTACTGGCGGATGTTCGACCGGGCGCTGGTGACGGAGGGGGCGCTGTATCAGCCGGTGGAGAAGCAGGCTCCCCCGGATCAGGACGGCTTGCACATCAACGACTGGTATCAGCGGATGGGGATCTTCACCGAGGCCGCTTTCAGCCAGGCGTTCGCCAAGCCGCTGACAAAGGACGCGCTGGCCGATCATGAGCCGGCGAAGAAGGGAACGTACTGGGGCACGCATGACCGGACGCTGGCGAACTATGCACATGTGCTGGCCGGGCTGGCGGCGGCTCAGCAGAAGCTCAAGGGCCTGATCGATTCCGGCACTTTGTCGGCTGCGTCGCGGGAGCGGGCGACGCAGTCGTACCTCTGGGCTGAGCTGTATCGCACGCTGCTGGCCAGCCAGCACAACTACCTTCGCGCCCTGCGGGCGGTGCATGGGCGAGCCGATGATCCTGTCGAGCCGTCGCAGATCGACGGTCGCCTCGCTCCCGTTGTCCAGGATGAGCTGGCCAACATCGAGGCGATGATCGCCGTCCTTGAGCAGCTTCCGCCCAATGCCAACATTCGCCAGCCGCATCTGGGCGTCGTCATGGATCAGGGCTCGACGGCTCAGGAGATCGCGGCGCTGCGGGCCAAGGCGGCAGCCATGCGGTTCGAGTCGCGGCGGCTGGTCAATCTCGCCAAAGGCAAGGTGACGACGGCATCAAGCGTGAAGACCGAGGGCGGGCAGACGTTCCGGCCTGAGTTTGCGACCGATGGCGACCTGCAGACACGCTGGGCGTCAACGTTTCGCGATGCGGAATGGCTGAACGTGGATCTCGGCGCGAACCAACGGTTTGATGCGGTGCGCATTCACTGGAAGACCGCATATCCAGCCGACTTTGAGATCCAGGTCGCGCCGGCGGAGGATCCGTCGGCGTGGCGAACGATCCATCACGACACCAGCGCCGGCGGCGGCGTGAGCGTGATCGAGCTCGACCCACCGGCTGAGGGCAGGTATGTCCGCATGAAGGCCAACAAGCAGGCAACGGCTTGGGGGTATAGTATCCAGGAGTTTGAGGTGCTGGTGGAGAGGCCGTAGCCGTGCGAGGGATTGCGGGCCGCGAAAACGCGAAGATCGCGGAGCTTGCGCGAAGGGGGCATGGCGCACGGTCTAAATGCAGGGTCCGCTCGGCACAGCTTGTTTCACCAGGGAGACATGGAGACACGAAGGGACAGGAGAGACGAAGCGAATCCGGCTTTCCGGTGATGCCAGAAAATCTGGTCAACGGGCGGATGGAGGAGAAGTGGCGGGGTCTTGCGGACCGCAGTGTGCCCCAGCCAGGCGCACCCGGCGGCGAGGCACCAGACGCTTGATGGTTGCGGGCATGTGGCGGCGCCATAGGAAGTTGAGGACCTGTACCACTGGCAATTGGCCAAAGACGAACAGAGCGAGCCACACACTCCATTGTCCAAAGCGCCAGCCCGTGATCACGTTGGCGATCCAACACAAGATCAGACCAGCAAGAGCGGCGCGCTGTGTCCAGGCCATCACCCAGCCCACCCAGTTCAGCCAGGGGTGATCCAGCCAGCGGGCGCGGCAGGTCTCACAGATCGCATGGCACGTTCTGAACGAAACCTCCGGCTCGCCAAAGGCAAACTCCGTCCGCTTGAGGGGGCCTGACGCGGTCCAAAAGCAGACGACCCACCACTGCGTCGCCGGCTGGCCACAGCCGATGCATATCTGGCCGGCGTTCTGTGGGGCATAGCGACGCTCCATCGACTTGGCGAAGTAGCGGGCCACGTCCTCCCCCCGACGGAAGTACTTACGGAGCTTCCGCAGAGGTGCGCGCTGGTCGATCAGCGCTTCGGCTTCGGGATGCCACTCGGGCAAGCCGTCAGCAGCCGGCGTGGCGTAGGACAGTACCGGCCGATCCTGCTGGAGGGCAGGTGAGGTTGGCTGATCGGGCGGGGGCATGGGCTGCATATCGACTTGGCTGTGTGACAGGCAGTTTACCACGGAGACACGGAGGCACGGAGAAATCAGTGCAGGGTCCGCCCTGGCGAACCACAGGGCGCGAGCCCCGGGGAGTCCTGCGTTGACCTCGCGCGGCGCAAAGGGGCGAGGCGACCCGATAGCCACGGGCGATGCCGAGCGCCTGTTACGCACCAATCGCTGCGTATTCATCTGCCCAGCGATCACCAATCATCATCTGTCTTCCCCGCGTCTTTGCGCCTCTCCGGGTGGAGAGCGCAAAGGAAAAGGGTCCGCGATGTGCGGACCCTCTGGTCGTTCGTACGGCAATGTCAGCCATCCGGGATTACTGCTGGGTGCCGGTGCGCCGGCTCAGGCCCGCGGGAAGCGGCGGCAGGGCGACGTCGTCACCCTTGGGCAACAGCTCATTGGCCTGAGCGATGCGGGCGTCAGCGGCTTGCGTGTCGCCGGCGTCGCGGAGGGCCATGCCCCAGGCATAGAGCGTCAGGGCGCGGGTGATGGAGGCTGCGTTGCGCTGATCGGCATCGGCGCCGGGAGCTTCAGCGATCGTGCCCGCCAGTTCGACCGCCTCCTCAAAGGCCGTCGTCATGGCCTGGCGCGTCTGCTGGACGCGCTGATCGAGATCGGCGGCAGCCAGCGAAGCCGGCATGGTAAGCTGCGGAACGATCTGGCTGACCGTCTGCACCTTGTCGCGTGCCTGCTGCTGGAGGCGGAGCATGGCTGCATGACCCGCCCAGCTCGTGGCCAGATGATGGCGGGCATTGAGCTCAGCCAGGCGATAGATCTGGGCATTGTGGATCTTCTTGAGGCCCTCGAACGCCGGCTTGGAGGCTTCCTGCGTGCGGATGCGCTCGCTGAGCGTCTTCTCAAGCTGCTGCGCGCTGGTGGCGGCGGTGGAAGAGTGCTCGATGGCGCTCTGGAGCAACGAGTGCGCCTGCTGGCGCTTCTGCCAGGCCTGATCGATGACGGTCGACAGTTGCGCGGCCAGCTCGTTGATGGTCGGCACGCCCTCGGGGGCCTGGCCGTTGCCGGCGATCTGGCGGGCGAGCGTCCGCTGCTGATCGGCCTGGGCGGAGATGTCGTCCCAGTTCTTGGCGATGGCTTCGGACTGCTGCTGGCGCTTCTCGACGGCGGCCTGCAGGACCTTTCGCTGGGCTTCGGCGACGCTCAGATCGCTGAGCAGCGGGCCAAGCTGGTAGTTGATCTGGTCGATCTGGATGGCGATGGTGGCCACGTTGTGGCGGATTTGCGTGCCCTTGCGGAACTCATCAACGGCTTCCTGGCCGGTGAGCTCATTGGCGCGGGCGAAGGTGTCCTGGGCCTCCTTGTTGAGCTGGTTTCGCTGAGCCGTGAGCTGCTCGATCTGCTGGCGTTTGCGCGTGATCTCGCCCTGGAGGCGGGAGATGGTCTGATCGAGCTGGCTGAGGGTCGGGATGTCGCCGTCGCCGTCTTCGTCGGGATACCAGACGGGGCTGTCAGCGCCGCCCTGGATGGCCTTGGCGGATTGCGTGACCTGCTGGCGCGTCTCGGACGGGTCCATGGCCTGATAGGCCTGAGCCGACGTGGCGGCTGCATGCATGCGATCGGCGAGCTGATCGATCTGCCAGGCGAGGGTCGTGGCCTGGACGTGAGCGGCATCGACATCCTTGAGCAGTTGCAGCGCCTGGGCGAGGTCGGCCTCGGCGAGCATCGCATGGCCGCGGACGCGACCGGCAGCCGAGGCGTCGGTCTGCTGGCGAACGGGCTGGAGCGTCTGCGCGGCGCCGGCAGCATCGCCGACGCGGAGCTGTTCGACAGCTTGCGTGACGGCATCGTCAATGCGGCGGTCGGCGCGATCGGCTTGGGACTCGACGCCTTCGCATCCGGTCAGGCCGATGGCTGAGATACAGCCGAACATCACCGCTGTCGAGAGCTTCCTGAGATTCATTGTGGGCAACTCCAAAGGTGCAGATCCGCCTCACCGCCGCGTCCGGGCGGGCAGCCCGGCAGCATGTCACGCGCGGGCAGCAACAAACGTAAGTCCAGCCGCTACCGCTTGTTCCCCGCCGTGATTGCCCATTGTGACGGTCGGGTGGGGGAAAGTCAATTTTGAACTGGTTTGTGGACGGGGCCCTGTTCCGCTTGCGCTGGAGGAGGGAATGGCGGCTGCGAAGACGTGATCAATGCGGAGGTTGCGCGAAGGGGGGCTCGTGGGGGAGCGCGACGATCGCAAAGGGGGCAGAGACCTGAAAGAGGGGGTGTGAAAGGCCGGCTCGGCGAAATGTGTCGCAATATTAGGGAAAATGTTCCACGTGGAACATTGGCCGAACGGCGCCGGGCGTGGGCCAAGAAAACCACAGAGACACGCAGACACATAGAGGATTAGATGGAGGGTCCGCCTTGGCGGCCCATGCGTGATGCGTGGATCTCGGCTTATCTGGGACGAAAGTCGTGCATGGGCGAGCCGCCTATGCCGGTACGCGATGCCATCACACATCCATCACCAATCACCATCCATCCGTCTCCGCGTCTCCATGTCTCTGTGGTGAAACTGACTAGCCAGTGGCGGCAAAGCCGCCGAAATGCCGCCTGGAGTCGGAGCGGGATTGGGCAATCGCCCCCGGCTTGCGGTATAAACGCGAGCCTATGTCACAGCGACTGAGACTTTTGACGGGCGACACGCCCACCGGAAAGCTCCACCTCGGCCACTACGTCGGCAGCGTCGAGAACCGCGTTGCCTTGCAGGACGAGTACGAGTGCTACTTCATCATCGCCAACAAGCACGCCTTCACGACGCGGGCTGACAAGCCCGACGAGATCCGCCAGAGCGTTTTGGAGATCGCGACGGACTACCTGGCTTGCGGGATCGATCCCAATAAGAGCGCCATGTTCATCCAGAGCGAGGTGCCCGCGATCGATGAGCTGACGTTCTTCTTCGCGATGCTTATCCCGTTCAATCGCGTCATGCGCAACCCCACGCTGGCGCAGGAGATCAAGGATAAGGACCTGGGCGACAAATACCCCTTCGGCTTCCCGATGTACGCGGTGGGGCAGACAGCCGACATCCTGGCCTTCCGGCCGGCGCTGGTGCCGGTGGGCGAGGATCAGCTTCCGCACCTCGAGCTGACGCGCGAAGTCGCGCGGCGCTTCAATCAGATCTACTGCGGCGTCGATCCGCACACCGCCGACGAAGACTATGTCAAAGCCGGCGGGTTGTTCCCGATCATCCAGCCGAAGCTCGGGCGCGTGAAGCGCCTCGTCGGTACGGGCGCGCCCAATCCCGAAACCGGCGAGCTGTACAAGATGAGCAAGTCGCTCAACAACGCGATCTTCCTGTCGGACGACTCTGAAACCGTCCGCAAGAAGGTTCGCAGCATGTACACCGATCCCAAGCGCATCCGCGCGACCGATCCGGGCGAAACCGATCCAACGAAGAATCCGCTGTGGGCGTTCCACGAGACGTTCAATCCGGACAAGGCGTGGGTGGACGAGCACCGAGAGCTGTACAAAAACGGCAAGGTCGGCGACGTGGCTGTGAAGGAGAAGCTGATCGAGGTGCTCAACGACCTGCTCGAGCCGATCCGCCAGCGGCGCAAGCACTACGAGGAGCGCCCCGATGACGTCATCGACGCACTCCGCCAGGGCACTGCCAAGGCCAACGCCGTGGCTGAGGAAACCCTGCACCTGGCCAAGCAGGCGATGCGGCAAGACTACTTCGGCGGCCGCGAGTTGCGGTTGAAGTGAGTACGGGCGTTTGTCAAGCGACGAAGCGACCTGGAGGGAGAGATGAAAAAACAGCGGCGCTCGCGATGCGGGCGCCGCTGCGTTCTTTGGATACCGATCGGGTTTACTGGCGATCGGTTGCGCCGGGAGCGGTCCGGTCGTTCTCGTCCCGGAACTGCGGGCGCGTGGCGTCATCCTGCATGCGGTCGCGCTGCTGCTGCAGGCCCTGGTTCTGCCGGTCCTGCATGCGGTCCCGATCGAAGCGGCGGATGCTCCGATCCTGCTGATCCATGCCGGCGGGCGAAGGGGTCGTCTGGTCCTGCTGGCCGTCGATCTCAGCGCCAGCCGGCTGGGCCTGGCCGGGCATCGCGATGCCCTGGGCGATCCCGGTCGCCTGTTCCAGATGCTGCTGCAACGCGGGCAACAACTGCCGCGCGAGCTGCTGCAGTTGCGGATCCGAAGCCGACGACGCCACATGCTGGGCCATCAGCACATCCTGCACATGTTGGCCCGCCTGGTGGAACATGTAGGCGGCTTCGAACTGATCACCCTGCTTCTGCTTCATCTGCTCGAGGGCGGCTTTGTCCTGATCGAGCAGCTTACGCTCATCGAGGGTGATGCCTTTCTGCTGAGCCGTCTGCTTCACAAGTTCTTGTGCGCGGGTGTGATGTTCGACCATCTGCCGGGCGAACTGCTGAACCTGCGGATCGCGTGCCCGCTCCTGTGCCAGCTCGCCTAACTGGATCTCAAGCTGATTGGAGCTGGAGAAGGCCTGGAGGACCTCCTTCGTGTCGAACTGCTGGGTTTGGCGTTGCTGGTCGCGGCCCCACCCCTGCGCGCCGGTGGCGTCGCGGCCGGTCTGATGCTGATCGTGCTGGCGGATCTGATCGCGCTGGCGATCACCCGCCTGCTGGGGCGTGGTTTCATTGGCACGGATCTGGCCGTGCTGGAACTCGGGATCCTGATCGGCCTGCTGAGCGGAGACGAAGGCTGCGCCGCCGAGGACGAGCGAGCTGCTGAGTAACAATCGTGTCATCATGGCTGATTCCTTTCATCGAATCGGTCGTGGCTGGTTGAGTGAACACAGGCGAGCCGGACGGCTCGCATGGGAAGCGGGGGATCGGTGTGTCGTGGCTGGCCCTCCTTTCTGTCGTGCGGCGGCGGGCCGGTGCGACGCGGTAGGGATGCGGCAAGCGAAGTCAACGATTGTCCGACGGCGCCAGACGGGCGGAACCGGCTGACGCGCCGCGATGGTCGCTGGCATCGCAAGGGCTATGCCGCGAGCGAATACTCAGGCTTGCGGGCGGGGGATTTCACCGGGGAGACGCGGAGGGAATTCGTGGAAAATCACCGATGGAACGCCGAGCCCAGATCTGGGTCCATCCGTGGTGTCATCCACAGGCACCAGGGATAACGCCCTGGATCCACTTCGTCTCTGTGTCTCTTCGTCTCTCCTATCTCCGTGTCTCCGTGGTTCGATCGCCCGCACGCGCGGCGCCATAGCCGGCGGCGGGGGCATCGGAGGGGATGACGGGCAGGCCGCTCTCGTCGAGGGCGATGCCGGGATCGCGTCCGACGATGCCGTCGGTTTCGCGCGTGGGCAGGGTGGGACGGCTTTGGGCGGGGGCATCGTCGCAGTACCACCAGTTGCGGCTGAAGATGAAGGTCTGGGGAGCTGTGTTGGGGCCGATGTTGATGTGCGTACGCACGTCGGCTGAGCGGAAGACGATGAGGTTCCGCTCGATGCGGACGTTGCGGCAGGGGGCAAAGCGGTCAGCCGTCGTCTCCTGCAGGATGCGGAAGATCCACTTCTCCGGGTGGTAGATCGTGTTGCTCGTGAACGTCGCACCATCGACGCCGACGAACCCAACGGCTGCGACCGCGCCGACGAAACGGCAGTTGTCGATGGTGATGGCCTTGGCTTCCCAGGTCGCGTCCTGTGGGCGGAAGTAGGCCATGCCCGTCGAGCCGCCGCAGTTGATCGCCCGCTGGCCAGCACGGATGAAGTCGCAGGCGGTGATGCGGATATCGGCTGACCCGCCCTTGGCCTGGATGCCGTTGGACTGCGAGAAACCTTCCTTTCCGCGGAAGGTGCATCGCTCGATCAGGCCGTTGTGGCAGCCGACCATGTCGATCCCGCTGCCGCCCCAGCCTTCGACCACGCAATCGCTGACGCGAAAATCCGTCAGCCCCGACAGCTTGATCGCGTCGATGTTGCCGCGCGGGCCGACATCCTCGACGCGAAGACCCTCGAGCACGATGCCGCGGGCTGAACCGTCCATCCTGCCGGCATCGTCACAGTTGAAGCCGTTTGCGGTCTGCCCGCGTGAGCGCAGGTTGCGGAGCGTGACATACGAGCAGCCGCCAAGCTGGATGGCTGTCCCGCCACCCTGAAACACGGGCGGATCAGCAGGGTCAGCCGCCTCGATGACGATCGGCTGATCGACTGTGCCCGACCGCTGAAAGTAGATTCCGCCGCGGTACACGCCCGGTGCGATGCGGATGGTTGTGCCCGGCTCAGCCGATCGAAGCGCCGCGCGAAGGGCGGCATCGTCCGCCACCGTTACGTCGTCTCCATCGGCGCGGCTGGCCAGCACACACATGGCGACGATCAGGAGGATGGAAGCGCGGAAGGGCATTTGAGGTTGGTTACTTGTGACTGGTTACTTGTTACTCGCAGTATTCGGTCCGCCAGATCTCTTCGTCTCTCTGTCTCTTCGTCTCTCCCCAACCCTCCGTCGCTCTGCTCCTACACCTTCTCAAAAATGATCCACACCACCCATGGATACAGCCCGTCGCTGCGCGAGCCGATCTGCTCATCAAACCGCCTGCCGCCGAGCTTGCCGTGGCCGTCGTCGACGCTCACGTTATGCCGGATGGCGTCGGCATTGCCCCACTCATCAAGCTGGAGGATGCGGACGCCATCGAACAGCTCAGCCAGGCCGGCTTTCAGGAAGCGGTAGTAATCCTCGAAATGCGGCGGCCCGTGACGCGGGTTGAAGGTGCAGGTCGTGTGGATGCCGATCCCGCCGGGCTTGAGGACGCGGACGATCTCAGCCGCCGCGAGCCACGGCTTGGGGATGTGCTCCAGCACCTGGTTGGAATAGACCAGGTCGAACGACGCATCGGCCATCGGCAGGTGCTGGGAGTCGACCTGCGGATAGGTCGCGCGGACGATCTCGATGCCCGGCCAGCGGGCGAGGATCATCTGGTCCAGCGATTCGTTGACATCGATGCTCAGCGCCCGCCGCGGCTGATGGGGCGAAGCCTCGATCCAGGCCTGAATCGATCGCAGCATCTGCGTCTGCGGCGTCCAGCGACCTTTGTCTGTGTGTGCGTTGACATCCATGCAGAGCGATTCCCCATTCATGTGAACGATGCGATGGCCGCTGCCATTTGCCTACGGCAGCCTCGGCTGGTGGCCATGATAACCCATCACTCGATCGCATGCGCTGGCGGGGGGATATCGTCATGGATGGTCTGCTGGCGCGCCTGCTGGCCGTCGAAGCTGAAGAGCATCATCTCGTCGTCGATGCGCGCCTGCAGGTGCACGGGCCGGCCCCAGACCTTGTGGATGTTGCGCAGCGTCTCGACGGCGTATTTGATCTCCAGATCCAGGCCGTTGTGCTTGTGCGCGAGGAACAGCTCACCGGCGTTGCGGTAGTTGCCGTCGCAGACAAAGATGAACGGCTGGCCCATGTTGGTGAGCTGATAGAGCAGCGTCTGCTTGATGCGCTGCGGATCGCGGCTGAGGATGCGGAGCTGGCCGGTGTGGGGGTCGCGGCCGTACTGGTAGAACCTGTGCTTTTCGATGAACTCGGGCGTCATGAACTCATCGATGAAGTTGACGTCGTTGTAGATCCGCCGCACTTCGAAGATCTTTTCGCGCCCCAGGCCCAGGCCCTTGTCCCAGTTGCGCTTGGCGCCCAGCGAATCGGCTTCCTCGTAGTCTTTGCCGAACTTGCCTTTATTCCAGCGGTCCTCAATGTCGCGGAACAGCTCCAAGCCGATCTTGTACGGATTGAAGTGCCCCGGCGGCATGTGCACCGTGCCGCTGTGATGATCGGCATAGTCGATGATCTCTTTGGCCTCCACAAAGTGCCGCGTCATCAGCGTGCTGTGCCAGTAGGAGTTGTGATTGATGAAGCCCTGAGCGGCGTAGCGATGCGTGTCGCGGACGGAGATGTCATATACATCGCCTTGATCGCGACTCACAGAGACGACCTTATCCTCCCACAATTCGTCCTTGAACCAGCGATGATCAGCCAGATACGCGCGGAGTGCCTCCCGCTTGCGCGACAGGCCGAAGCCTACAGCCTGCTCAAACCGCTCGCACGACCGGCCTGTGACATGCACATGCCAGCAGCCGTCGCGATGCAGACGCCGCGACGACATGATGCCGAAGTTGAGCAGCAGAAGCTGCACCACCTCGCCCAGGCGCGTGCTGGATGTCGACAGGATCACACCCTGTTTTCCCGCATGGCCGTCGCAGTCGAAGTACGCCCGGAGGAAGGCGGCTACGACGTTGCCCGGCGATCGCAGGATGCACTGCGGCACCGTTTTGGCTCGTGCGCATCGTCCATGCGGCAAGCCGATGCATTCGATGAGGAAGTCGACCAGCATCTGGCTGTGCAGCAGAACGCGCGTGCGACCGCCGTCGGGTTTGATGACGGCGTCGATGTCGAACAGGCCCTTTGCCAGGGCCGCGAATCGAACGACCTGCTCGGGGTCGGCCGTTGTCAGACCGACATGACGCTTGACGCGGCTGATATGCCCGTCGCCGATCAGGTAGCCCAGGAACGCGGCGAGATCCTCGTCGACGATCTGCGGGATTCGGCAGGGACGACGGTTCATCAGGCTCATCGATAAGGCCTGATTGTCCGGCTGATCGTACGCCTCGAGGGCAGACTCCACAGCAGACGCCGCGCGAACCCTTCGCCCGGAGCGATGCCGCAGCACTGTCCAGACCGACACGCCGGCTGCTTCGGCGACATCTTCCAGATCGATTCTCCGGGGCGGCACCCATTCGAGACGAACCGGATCGCTCGCCCACAGCCCGCCGCCGCCGCTGATGCGGACGCGATCGCCTGTGCGCAGCTCATCGAGCCGCCGCCATGTCCCATCCGGCAGCATCACGCGGTGGTTGGCTGACCCGCCGAGGCGTAGGCCCCGGCGCGTGGTGATGTCGATGATCTGCCGATCGGGCACGATGTTCCGATCGTAAACGGCGCGCGGGGCGTCGCCGTCGTAAACGGTGGCGCCTTCGCCGCCGGTCACGAGTTCGCCCATGGTGATCACTCCGGCATCGGTGAACACGAGACTGTCGCTTCGCAGGCAGGCCCAGCCTTCGTTCATGACCTTGGTCATCGCCTGCGGGGCGAAGTAGTAGCTTTCTTCGCGGACGATGGAGAGGCAGTCGGCTTGCCAGTCTTCGAGGCGCGCGTGTTCGAGCAGGTAGCGGAGGACGTCGCGCGTGGGGCGGGCGGGGGTGATGCGCTGGCGCTTGCGGCGCTGGTCGCGGAGGCGCTGCTGCTCGGCTTCGATGGCATCGGGGGGATTGATCCACCGATCCATGTAGTCCTTGGCTTTGAACTTGCCGGAGGGCTCGTCGGTGGGTTCCTGTTGCTCCTCCCGCGTCTGCTCGAGCGGGCCGCGGTTGAGGAACATGCTGTGGGCGTCGATGAGATGCTCAAGGCTGAGGCAGATGTCCAGCCATTTCTCAACCGTGTCATACCCGTGCTTCTCGATGTGCCGCCGCACGCGCGTGGCGTGGTTGGCCATCTCATCGACCATCTTGCGATTGGTCTGGCTGAACCAGAGGTTGTTCTTGAAGAAATCGGCATGGCCGTAGACGTGCGCAATCACCAGCTTCTGGTCGACCAGCGCGTTGGACTCCTGCAGATAGGCGTAGCACGGGTCATTGTTGATGACCATCTCATAAATGCGGCCCAGGCCGTAGTGATGCTGCTTGCGGAGCCGCTCATACTCCATGCCCCATTTCCAGTGGGGATACCGCTGGGGGAATCCGCCGTAGGCCGCGAGCTGGTTCATCTGCTCGTAGTCGCAGACCTCGAACACGACGGGGAAAAAGTCGAGCCCGTAGGAGCGAGCCTGCTCGCGGATCTGCTTCTTGGCGGCCAGCAGCTCTTCGGGAAATGCAGTCATGCTTCGCGTCGGCATAGTCCGGGCACCTCAGGAGACAGGCGGTTTGACCGCGGTCCATCGCCGCACCCCCTACAGGAAGTATAGCAGGCGCACCGCAGGGGGGAGGGGGGATTCTGGGGGGAAGGGAGAGCGACGGAGGGTTTAGGGAGAGACGAAGAGACTAAGAGACTGGGAGACGAAGTGATCTATGGTACGGGACGCTGCGAGTAACCAGTAACCAGTGACAAGTAACCAGTAACAAGTAACAAACTGGAACGTTACCGCCTGCCCTCCGCCCTCATCTTCTCCCTCAACTGATCCCGGAGCTCATGGAACGTCCGATCGATCAACGCCGTGATCTGGTCGCCCTTCAAGCCGCGGACGTCCAGCGGGGGGCCGTACTGCACGCGGATCGGATGCGGGCGGAACATCGGCCGCCAGCAGGGCCAGGCTTCGAAAGCACCCTCGATGACAGCCGGCACGACCGGGACGCTCACGCGCCGCACGACCAGCGACACGCCCGGGGCGATCGGCTGAAGGTCGCCGTCTTCTGTGCGTGTCCCCTCGGGATAGATCACGAGCATGTGCCCCTGCTGGAGGCGGCGGATCGTCTCCTTCATGGCTCCGACGTCGCCGGCGCCCTGGCGCACGGGGAAGGCGTTGAGGTTTCGGATCAGCCAACTGAAAAACGGATTCTTGAACAGGCTGGCCCGCGCCAGAAAACTCACCGGCCGATAGAGCTGCACAGCCAGCAGCACCGGATCGAGATAGCTCTGGTGGTTGGAGACGATCAGAACCCCACCCTGCGTCGGCACGTGCTCACGGCCGTAGACCTTCAGGTCAAACATCAACGTCGTCGCAACACGACAGATCGCCTGCAACGACTTCCACATCAGCGTCCGCTGCGTGGGATCGCGATCAAAGTCGGGCTCAGCGGTTGGCTTGGTGTCTTCCTGGGTCATGGGGCACAAGATCCGGTGCGACTCTCAACCCTGTGTGGCACAGGCTACAAGCCCGTGATGTCGGCACGCAGTAGCGTGCCCTACGTTGGTCGGTCGGATCGGCATGATAGCGGCCGGGGCCTGCGTTGCACGCTTCCCGCGCCACCAATCCGTGATCAGCCGGGCTGCAGCGACTGCACATGCCCCACAATCCGCTCGACCACCTGCTCCATCGTCAGGTGCGTCGTGTCGATGATGATCGCATCCTTCGGCACGACCAGCGGGCCGGTGGCGCGGGTGCTGTCGCGGTGGTCGCGAGCCATGATCTGGTCGAGAATCTGCTGGTAATCGACGATCTCCCCGCGCTGGCGGAGCTGCTCGACGCGGCGGCGGGCACGCTCCTCGGGCGTGGCATCGAGGAAGAACTTAGCCGGGGCGTCGGGGAAGACGACGCTCCCCTGGTCGCGGCCTTCGGTCACGATATTGCCATGCTCCATGCCGATGCGCCGCTGGGCTTCGACCAGCATCTCGCGGATCGTGGGAACGACAGCGACATGCGAGGCGGCGCTGGTGGCGTCATGGCTTCGCAGGGCATGGCCGACCGGCTCGCCGTTGAGCAGCACGCCCGGCGGATGGGTCGACCAGTCGAACTCGATCCGGCAATGCCGGGCCACAAACGCCAGCTCGCGCGCGTTGGTCAGATCCACATTCCGCCGCAGCGCCTCATAGCCGATCGCCCGGTACATCGCGCCGGTATCGAGAAACTGATACCCAAGCCGCTCGGCGACACGCTGAGCGACGGTCGATTTTCCTGTACCGGCAGGGCCGTCGATGGTGATGATCATGGCTCGAGGCGGCAGTTGGCGATGGGGGCGATTAGTTGCCAGTTTCCAGTTGTCAGTGGCCAGTCATGTTACAGGAGGGCTCGGAGTTTGCGCACGGCGCGCTCGATGCCGGTCATGGGATCATCCTTGCCCTCATACTCAATGCCCAGCCAGCCGTCATAGCCGGCTTCGCGCGTGATCTGCAGGCATCGGGCATGGTCGAATGACGGATGGTTCAGGTTCTCATCGATGTCATTGACCTTGGCATGCACAGCCATCGCATAGGGGAAGACCTGCCGCAGGGCGTCCCAGCGGTCGATGTGCTGCGGCCAGTTGCCCCAGTCAACCAGCGTGCCGGCTGCGTCGTTGCCGTGCGACTGGCGCACAGCCGCCACCACACGCGCCAGCGAACCGGGATCGGCACTCAAGCCCCAGTGATTCTCGACCAGAATCGCAACGCCATGCTTCTTGCCGATGTCGCACAGATGCCGCAGGCTGTCGATGCACGCCTGCTCCGCAGCCACGCGGGCTGGATCGCCAGCCGGCTTGTCGGCCACCGCACGCCCACCGGAATTGGCACGGATCGCGCCGATACCCATCTCGGCTGCGATCGGAATCCAGGCGCCATACCGCTCCAACCCAAGCTCACGGGCGGACGGGTCGGCTGAGGAGAGATCTCCCTGCTCATCGACGGCGATGTTCAGCAGCCGAACGCCCGCCTTCTCCGCAGCCGCGACCAGCTTGCGCAGATAATCCCCATCGCGCGCCGCAAAAAAGACATTGTTCAGCTCCAGCGCCTCAATCCCGAAGTGCTGCCGCACCATCGCCGGCACATCAAGATAGACGATGGGCTTGTCGGTATTGCGCAAAAGGCGATTAAGGCTCCAGGTGGCAAGGCTCAGATCCATGGTGGGTTCCTGTCAGTTGCGAACTTGTTACTGGTTACTGGTTACTTGTTACTCGCAGGCATCCGTATGCCCTGATCACTTCGTCACTTCGTCTCTCTGTCTCTCCGTCTCTCTGTCTCTCCGTCTCTTAGTCCCATCACTTCGCCGCCCAGTTGAAACCTCGACGCATGATCGTCAGGCACGGCTCGGATTCGACGATATCGGCATGATGGCCCAGGGAGTTGTAGAAGACGCGGCCCTTGCCGTAGTAGCGCGTCCAAACGACGGGCATGTCAAACCGACCGTTGGGCGTGTGCGGCCCAGCCGCGACGGGGAACTCCGTCGTCGCCAGCACGCGATTGCTCGGATCGACGTGCATGTAGTACTGCTCGGAGCAGACATCGAAATCCTGGATGCCTTCGACGATGGGATGGCTGCCCTTGATGATCTTGACGCGGTAGGTCGTGCCGTCGTTGCCGGGATGCGCCACCCACTGGCCGCCGGTCATGAACTGCCACTCGGTGTTCTCCCGGAAGGCATCGCACATCCCGCCATGGCAGCCGGCGATGCCGACCCCGCCATCGCGGACGGCTTTAAAAACCGGATTGGCTTGCTCGTTGGTGATCTTCCCCATCGTCCAGATCGGCACGATGAGGTTGAGGCCCATCAGCTTCGGCTCATCGCGGAACGCATCGAGCGTGTCGCTGACCTCGACGTCGAACCCGTCCTGCCTGAGGACGCGCTCGAAGATCTCAGCCACCTGCTTCGGCTCGTGGCCATCCCACCCGCCCCAGACGATCAATGCCTTTTTGCTCATGGCGTCTCCAGTGGTGATCAAAAAGCGCACACCCGCGCGCTGGTGGAAATATGGTAAAGGATGGCTCTGGAGTTGCCAGTTGTGGGGGGCTAGTTGTCAGTTGCCAGTCGTTAGTTGCCAGTAACTGGGCGCCGGCGGCTGATTGAACCACGGAGACACGAAGACGCGGAGATAGCGCCGACAGCGTGAGTATGCAGATGTTTCCACATCCGACCTATGAGATGCGGGTGTTTCCTACACCACAAGGCAGCAGAACGAGCTGATGATCTTGGGCGTGGATGGCGTTCCACGCAATGATCTCATCTCGAATTATCTTGCGTTCTTCATCCACATCTCCTGGCGATGCGATCATGATGTTGAGAACCGTCGCTGTGAATGACATGAGATCCCCTTTTTGCCCGATCCTGTATACCGACTGCGCTTCTTAGCCAGACGGACCCGTCCGGGGAAGCGCACGTTGCGCTGTGATCCTAATGCGAAGTCTTGGGTTCCACAAACGGGGTAGACGGCAGGCAGATAGCCTGCCCTACACAGAGCGTGCTCCACCACCCACTGGCAACTAGTAACTGGCAACTCGCAACTCACAAATCACCACTGCCAAGCGACCAGTGCCATCCCGCCACATTGACGCCAGCCGATCCGCCGTGTCACATATAGCCGCCTATGAAGTACGCCATCATCATCCCTGACGGAGCAGCCGATGAGCCGCTGGACGCCCTGGGCGGTCGCACGCCGCTGGAGGCAGCCGAAACGCCCAATATGGACTGGATTGCCCAGCAGGGGCGGCTGGGGCTCGTGCGGACGGTGCCCGACGGGTTCGAGTCGGGCAGCGATGTGGCGACAATGTCGCTGCTTGGCTATGACCCAGCCGTCTATCACACCGGCCGGGCGCCCCTGGAGGCCGCGGCTCAGCGGATTCCCCTCGCCTCGACCGACTGGGTCTTCCGCTGCAACCTCGTCACGGTGATCGATGGCGTGATGAAGGATCACTCAGCCGGCGGCATCTCCGACGCCGAAGCCGCGCGCCTGCTGGTTGACCTGCGGCAGGTCGTGCAGCTTCCCAATGTCGAGTTCCACAACGGCGTGAGCTATCGCAACCTCATGGTCTGCCGCGGCGATATGCACTTCGACGTGCGCACCAAGCCGCCGCATGAGATCCCCGAAGAGCCGATCGCCTCGCACCTGCCGAAGGGCCAGGGGGCTGATCTGCTCCAGCAGATCATGGACTGGTCCGCAAAACTCTTTGCCGATCACGAGATCAACCGCGAGCGCCGCAAGCGCGGTGTCAACCCAGCCACGCAGGTTTGGCTTTGGGGGCAGGGCCATGCGCCCAGCATGCCGACCTTTGCCGAGCGGTTCGGCGTGGGCAGCGGCTGCATGATCACGGGCGTGGATCTGCTGCGCGGCTTGGCCGTGCTGCTGGGGTGGGAGGTGCAGGAAGTCGAGGGAATGACCAGCTTCCACGACACCAACTACGCCGGCCAGGGCGATGCGACGGCTGACATGCTCGATCGGTATGACCTGGTGCTTTCGCACATCGAAGCCCCGGACGAAGCCTCGCACATCGCCGACTGGAAGACCAAAGTCGCAGCCATCGAGCATATCGACCGCTATATCGTCGGCCCGGTGCTGGAGAAGATGCGGGGCATGACCGATTGGCGAATCCTGGTCATGCCCGATCACCCGACCAACATCGGCACAAGAAAGCACGGCTACGCGCCGCCGCTGTTTGCGATGGCTGGGTCGGATATCAAGGACGCCAGCGGCAACACATACAGCGAGCGCAACGCAGCCGGGACGGGCTTGAAGTTCGACAAGGGCCATGAGCTGATGGGCTACTTCCTGCGGGGGTAGCCGACGCGCCACTGGCGGGCGGTTGAACCACGGAGACACGGAGGCACGGAGGGGGGAGTAGGGCAGGCTATCTCGTGGCGCGGGCGTCTCGCCCGCGTTTTCTGCTCCGAGCCGCGGGCGAGACGCCCGCGCCACAGGATTGCTTACAAGCTCTAACCCATCCGAAGGAATCTTTGCGTCAGAGACGACTGAGATCTTTCGCTGCGCTCAGGATGACAACGCCGGACGATTGGTAAATGGGTTGATGGATCGTGTTGGCCTAATCCGCGTTTGCGCGCAGTTGATCTTCAACGCATGCGCGATGTGAAGAGTAGTGGCACGGGCTACCACAACATTATGCATCAACATAGGAGATAGTCCCTCCGAAATCGTCATCCTGAGCGTAGCGAAGGATCTCAACCGCCCGAACGCCGAGATCCTTCGCTGCGCTCAGGATGACGTTCGCGAAAGGACTTACGCCGATCATGCATCATGTTGTACCAGCCCGTGAGTCATCCTCGTTCAGATGGGCTGGTCGCCCATGCCACCCAGGTGATGAGGCCTGCGCCTTGGGCCGATCATTGACCATCGCAATCCGCCCTCCTAGCCTGTGCTCGCATGCGATCTATGCCGCAGCAGACGGGCGAGGTGCTTTGCCGTGAATTTCCTGAGATTGTTGCCTCTACGCTCGCGCGGGCGGATGAGGCGATGCGCGGCATGCTGACGCTCCCTGGCACCGGCGGCAAGCCGGCGTTCATCGGCAATCCCGTCGACTGGGCGACGCCGCGATACAACGATCCCGAATACACCTGGAGCGTCAACCGCATGGGCCATTGGCTGGCGATGCTGCAGGCCTGGGCTCTCACCGGCGACGACCGCTACCCAGCCAGGGTCACGGCTGAGATGGATCACTGGATCGCCACCCAGCCATGCCCAGCCGACGTACCCGCGGATCCGACAGCCGCTCGCGCAGCGTTCCACCAGCAGAGCCCCTGGCGGCTGCTGGAAGTCGGCATCCGGATGTACCGCTCGTGGTGGCAGGTCCACCGGTTCCTCAGCGGCACGCGTTGGCTGGCCGGGGAGCGGTACGATCGCTTCGCCGATGCCGTCGCGCAGCATGCGCACGTGCTCAGCGTCTACGCGCCGCTGATCTGGCCGAAGTACAACCACAACCACCTGATGATGGAGATGCTCGGCTTGCTGTATGCGGCCCTGATGCTTCCCGATCATCCGCACTCCCCAGCCTGGCGGCAGCAGGCGACCGATGCGCTGGTTCGCTGCTGCGAGAACCAGTTCACCGAAGGTGGCGGTCAGATCGAAGGCTGCCCGCATTACCACATCGTCTGCCTGGATGTGATCGCGCGAGCCGTCGGCGGTTTGCGCCAGCAGGGTCTGCCGGTGCCCGATCGACTGCTGGGGCATATGCGCGATGGCGTGCAGTACATGCTGCATGCGACGCGTCCGACGGGGGATATCGTGCCCTGGGGCGATAGCGATCCGCATTCGGCGATGGATGCGGCTGTGCTGGCGATGTGGGCGACGGGCGAGCCGCAGGCGCTGCAGATTCTCCGCCAGCTAACCAGCTCAGCCGAGGTTCGGCGCGCAATCGGGCAGATGGCGTGGGATATCGGCGATATCGACGCGATGCTCGCCGCGGCTGAGCAGCCGCCCGATCGCCTGCCGCCGACGGCTGCCTGGCTGCGGGGGCTGGATCAGGCCTCAGCCCGCACCGGCTGGTGCCGCGATGCAGCGATGGTCTTCGTTGCCTGCCGCAGTCCCGTGAACAACGGCCATGCCCACATGGATCCGGCTGGGTTCGATTTCACCGCCTTCGGCAAGCCGCTGCTGGTCGATCCCGGGCGATTCACCTATCGCCGCGACATCGACCGCTACCGCTACAAGTCGGCCATGTCGCACAACTGTCTGACGATCGACTTCCGCGAGCCGTGGACGTACGTCAGCACGTGGGAATACGCCGATCAGCGGCAGGGCGTTGTGCGATCCGTGCGGCAGGAGGGGGATCGCGTGACGATCGTCTGTGAGCATGAGAACTACCATCCCACCGTCCACCGCCGCACGATCGAGCTGCACCGCGAGGCTCGGCTGATGGTTACCGATGAGCTGATCCCGCCCCCAGCCGGCAGCGCGGTGCAGCGGTTCTTCCACTTCAACAGCACCACCGTGAGCTGGGAGCCCCAGCAGCGAGTGATCCGCACGGCTGACGGTGACGTGAACGTAGCCGTCGTCCTCAACGGCGATTGCGAAGTAACGCTCCTGCCCGGCTGTATTTCAACGGCGGTTGATGTGGCGTATCCGTCCACAGTAGCCTGCGTACAGAGCGGCCCGTTCGCGAGCGAGACGGTGAAGATCCTCGCCTGGCGTGGCCGGCAGACGCCGGGTGCGTAAACCACAGAGACACGGAGACGCGGAGAAACAGTAGGGTAGGCTATTGCCTGCCGGCTCGCTGATTGCGCGCCTCTGCGCACCGGCGCGCAACGTCATGCAGTGCACCGACACAGTGGCACGGGCGTCCCGCACGTGCGGAACGCTCATGACTTCTGACCGCAGGGTGAGGGCTTTTTTGCCACAGAGATGCGGAGACAAGGAGAAGAAGTAGGGCAGGCTATTGCCTGCCGAGCAAGGCCCGACAGCCACGGCAGGCAATAGCCTGCCCTACGCGCTGGTCGCAAACAACGCGCTCCTCATGTATGTGCGGTGTCTCCAGGTTCCCGATCGTCCGTCCGCATTCCTCACATGATTCCATCGAAGGCCTCCCGATCTATGCTGTTACATCACTTCTTGGAGATGCTGACCACCCCCGCGATCAGCCAAAGGATCAAACCGGCCAAACCAAGATAGCCATTGACGAGTGCCCCCACGGCGAACATTCCAAGGCCCAACCACCTCAGGTTCCTCCAGACGTGGTTGTCAAATGATGGCTGCGAACGCGGGGGGACGCTGATCGGAGATTGTGACATCGCGCCCTGCGGATCGAGGCGTGCCTTGCAATCGGAGCATACGATGTGCTCGCGATAGACATGTGGCGTCTCGAGCTTACCGATCGCGCGGCCGCAGTTTTCGCACGTCTCCATGATGCGTCCCCTTTGCGGAGCCCGTGTCCTCAGGATTTGCACCTGAAGTATATCTGCTCCGTTCATGATGTCGAACATTTCCCGGCACTTGGTGGCATCGCTGAGCCAAACTGCTGGAAGTGGAGCCTGGCGGCGGCAACACGGGCAATTCAACGTCACTGTTGGCTGTGCATCGTGGCGCGGGCGTCTCGCCCGCGATTGTGCGCAGTAATCGTTCAGCAATCCTCTGCGGCAGGGGCCATCAGCCCATGGCTCATCGGAAGTACACGGGCTGGTAGCCCATGCCACCGGAAGACATCGCTCTCCTCGTATCCCCTCCGTGCCTCCGCGTCTCTGCGGTTCAATCCCGCCGATCAGCGAGCGGAAGAGACGCGGATCAGGCTCGCAGGATCTTTTCCATCGGCTTCCCTTTCGCGAGTTCGTCGATGAGCTTATCGAGGTAGCGGATGTCTTGCATGAGGGGGTCTTGGATTTCCTCCACGCGGATGCCGCAGATGGTGCCCTTGATCTGGGTGCGGTTTGGGTGGAGGCGGGGGGCCTGGGCGAAGAAGGTTTGGAACGTGGCCTGGGTATCGAGCTGGTGCCGCAGGGCGGCGGGGGTGTAGCCGGTCAGCCAGTGGATGATCCGGTCAACCTCCTGCTTCGTTCGGTTCTACCGCTCGGCTTTCTGGATGCAGACGTGGTACACCGTTCGCGAACGGCGTATCGAAGATGCGATGGCTGGCCATGGCCATTCCCTGGTACATCATGTCTGTCAACTGAATCTGCCAGGAATGTCAGAGCCCCGCGATGGATCGTCTCGGAGCATCGTGGATTCCAGTAGCGCGCCGTAGGTTTGAAGCACCTTGCCCCGCTTCGCAGATCTGAGGCTCGTGATGTAACCAGACGCCCAGTTGTTTGCTTGTGTGAGGCTGAAGCTCGCCAACCCGACCATCGCAGCCTTCGGCAGAAGATCTTCCATGGTAACCTCTGCCATTGTGCCGAAAACAAAAGTTCCCATCGACGTCGCGATCCCGATGGACCACTTGCTGATCGTCGGCACCACCGCCCAGATACCCCCGTCTGCCCGCAACTTGTGAGCCCGTGCCACAATTTCGGAGGGTTTCTTGGCGTTCGTGAGGACATCCCTTATCTCCTCCCAGCTTGTCCTCTCCAATCCCAGATTCGTGCTGGCTTGGGCGAGTATGAGCGGTTTCGGCCTATCATCGTCCTTCGACGTAACGTACAAGTCCTGGGCAATCACAGGCTCCGCCGTCACAAGCCGTTTCGGGTTGCCCAGTGACTTGGCAATTACTCGGTTGTAACAGACATCAACAATCTGTCGGGCCAGGCGTGCATCTTCCTGGTTGTGCCAACCATTCAAAACCTCGTACAACTCTGCGCGGCTATTGCTGCGCTTCTCCAGTAGTGCCTTAAGCACGTCAGCGTAGATTCGCCGAGGTCGGCAACCAGTCGCGGTCTGCCACTCCCAGCGGATCAGCTGCTGTAGCGAGACCTCTGGACGACGGGCTCGCTCCTCACCGATTTTGCTGCTAGCGGTTTGATGAGCGGCACTGATGTCGTACAGCGCATCCAGGCGGCGAGCCACCGGCTCGTACAACCCTCTAGTCGATCTGGCTTCCACGCGGTCCAGAAGCTCACGCCGGTCAACCTCACGATCGATCTCCGGCCACGCGGAGAAGAGGAACGCCTTGTCTTTGAGCCTGTTTGCAAAAGTGTCAACGAGAGTGTCGCTATCGAACAGGCGGAGCCGGATGCGTCTATTCTCCAGCAGCCAGCGGAAGGGCGGAGCGGCCTTCGGCTCCTGCGCGATGCCGAGAATGACCGTCGAATCGAAACCCTGCGTCTGCGAAAGAACCGGTTCCCACCCGGTCAGAAGTGAGAGCATCAAATGTGCGCTCGCCAGGTGAACCGCTTCGCCATGGCGACGCTCCCTATCGGCGTCATCGGGATCGGCCGTCAGCGGCGAGGTGCGCACAGTATCCAGAACATCGGAGTAAAGCAGTCTGTCCCCCATCAGTTACCCTCCCAGTATCAGATATGAAGAACGGAAAAGATGGGATCACGGGGGCGCCTGTCGCAAATGCGCAAGCAGCCTGGCAACCGCAGCGCTGGTGAACATGTCCGCAAGTTGGGTTGCCTCGGTCCAGTGAATGAAGCGCCAATCGGAGATCTGCTCGGCGGAATCCGTTGATGATGCGGCCGACTTCAGCCGGTAGTGGTTGCCCGTTCGCACGAGGGACTCCGGTGGGAGCTCAACGCCGTAGAAGTGAACCCCCGCGTCCGGCCCGAGCGTCGTGAAAAATGCGCTGTTCGGGTTCGCAGGCGGACCGAGCTGCACCAGCGAATCCTCGGTAATCTCAAGTCCCCATTCCTCGGACAACTCGCGCAGCGCACCAACCCGCGCCTGCTCCCCGCTATCGCGAAATCCACGGGATACGTTCCACACCGGACCCCCACAGTTGAAACGATCCTGCCGGATGACGCCTACATGCAGTTCGCCCTCGAGTGCGCAATACGGCAGGATCACTGCACCTCCGCCTGCGGCTTCGGAGAATGCCCACGTGTCGTAGTTCGCAGGGCTCCACCCGTAGGTCAATGTTCCGAACTGGTCGGACTGAAGCTGTAGGAACTCGACAGCCTCGATTGGTTTACCGTTCAGCAGAACGCGCCAGCTTCGCTTGGCCTGTTGATCGGACGGAATGGGACGAAGTGGGATGGTCATTATTGTGTGAAACTGCTTGCGATTATGTAGTCGCAAGCGTCATCTTTCAAGATTTTGTTTTGGTCGATGGGGCGTCGCTTCGGTGCAGTGCGAGGACACCGTGGAACCGTTCCGCATGTGGAGCCGCTTCACGTGACAAAGGCAACGCGCTGAGCGTGCTTCCTCATATTCGCGCCCGATGTGTGGGTGGGAGTTTGGGGAGGATGGGGGATGTCTTGCCGAGGGGTGGGGCAATTGCTACGGTTGCCGGCTGACCTTCACTTGCCCGGCGGAAGGGCGGAAACGACATCTGAAGACCTACCTGGAGAGACATTCAATGCCTCGACGTGATGACCTGCGCAAAGTTCTCGTAATCGGCTCCGGGCCGATTGTGATCGGGCAGGCTTGTGAGTTCGATTATTCGGGAACGCAGGCATGCAAGGCACTGCGCGCCCTGGGGTATGAGATCGTGCTGGTCAACTCCAACCCAGCCACGATCATGACCGATCCGAACATGGCGGATCGGACCTACATCGAGCCGCTCACCGTCGCTTCGCTGGAGCGGATCATCGAAGCCGAGCGGCCCGACGCGCTGCTGCCGAACCTCGGCGGGCAGACGGCGCTCAATCTCAGCTCGCAGCTCGCCAAAGCCGGCGTGCTCGCGAAGTATGGCGTGCGCGTCATCGGCGTCGATCTCGATGCGATCGAGCGCGGCGAAGATCGCGAGGAGTTCAAGAAGACGATGCAGCGGCTGGGTATCGAGACGCCCCGCAGCCGCACAGCGACGAGCGTCGAGGAGGCGGAGGCGATCGCAGCCGAGCTCGGCTATCCCGTCATCGTCCGCCCGGCCTACACCATGGGCGGCACGGGCGGCGGCATGTGCTACAACGTCGAAGAGCTCCGCCAGATCGCCAGCCGCGGCATTTCGCTCAGCCTGGTGGGGCAGGTGCTGATCGAGGAATCGGTCGAGGGGTGGGAAGAGCTGGAGCTGGAGATCGTCCGCGACGCCAGGAACCAGCGGATCACCGTCTGCTTCATCGAGAATGTCGACCCGATGGGCGTGCACACGGGCGACTCGTTCTGCGTCGCGCCGATGTTGACGATCTCGCCGGAACTGCAGGGGCGGCTGCAGGATTACGCCTATCGCATTGTCGAAGCCATCGAGGTCGTCGGGGGGACGAACGTGCAGTTCGCGCACGACCCGAAGACCGACCGCGTCGTCATCATCGAGATCAACCCGCGCACCAGTCGATCGAGCGCGCTGGCCAGCAAGGCGACGGGATTCCCGATCGCGCGCGTTTCTGCGCAACTTGCGGCTGGGCTGACGCTGGATGAGATCCCGTATTGGCGCGAGGGGACGCTGGAGAAATACACGCCCTGGGGCGACTACGTCGTGGTGAAGTTCGCCCGCTGGGCGTTTGAGAAGTTCAAAGGCGCCACCGATCGCCTCGGCACGCAGATGAAGGCCGTCGGCGAGGTGATGAGCATCGGGCGGACGTACAAGGAGGCCTTCCAGAAGGCCATCCGCTCGCTGGAGATCGGCCAGTATGGCCTGGGTTTCGCGAAGGACTACAACGAGCGCACGCTTGAGGAACTGCTTCAGATGGTCGCCACGCCGTCCAGCCAGCGGCAGTTCCAGATGTATGAGGCGCTGCGCAAAGGCGCAAGTGTCGAAGAGCTGGCGCGCATCACGCGCATCAAGCCGTGGTTCATCCAGCAGATGAAGGAACTGGTGGACCTGGAGGAGCAGATCCTCAGCTATCGCGGCAAGCAGTTGCCGGATGAGCTGCTGCGGCAGGCGAAGAAGGACGGATTTGCCGATCGATACCTGGCGCGGCTGCTGGGTGTGAAGGAAGCCGACATCCGTCGCCAGCGGCTGGCTGCGGGGATCGTGCAGGGGTTCGCAGCCGTGCCGGTCAGCGGCGTGCAGGATGCGGCGTACTACTACAGCACCTATCACGACACGGATCACGTGCCCGTCAGCGACCGGCGCAAAGTGATGGTCCTGGGCGGCGGGCCCAACCGCATCGGGCAGGGGATCGAGTTTGACTACTGCTGCGTCCATGCCGCGTTCGCGCTGCGCGAGCTGGGGTATGAGACGATCATGGTCAACTGCAACCCCGAGACCGTCAGCACCGACTATGACACGTCCGACAAGCTCTACTTCGAGCCGCTGACGGTCGAAGACGTGCTGGCGATCTACCAGAAGGAACAGCCGCTGGGCGTGATCGTGCAGTTCGGCGGGCAAACACCGCTCAACATCGCGCGCGAGCTCGAGCAGGCGGGTGTGAAGATCCTGGGCACATCGGTCGACACGATCGACCTGGCTGAGGATCGCGACCTGTTCCGCGGGATGATGGAGAAGCTCGGCATCCCGATGCCGCCGTCGGGGATGGCATCGACGCATGAGGAGGCCGTCGAGGTCGCCCGGCGGATCGGCTATCCGCTGATCGTCCGGCCGTCGTTCGTGCTGGGCGGGCGCGGGATGGAGGTGGTGCATGATGAAGCATCGCTGCTGAAGTATCTGGCGGCTGCGGTGGAGGTTACGCCCGAGCGGCCGGTGTACATCGACAAGTTCCTGCAGGATGCCCTCGAGTGCGAAGCCGACGCCCTTTGCGATGGCAAGGAGACGTTCGTCCCCGAGATCATGGAGCACATCGAGATGGCTGGCATCCACTCGGGCGACTCAGCCTGCGTGATTCCGCCGATCAGCATTCCGATGACGCATCGCGATACGATCTTCCGATACACGGATCGCATCGCGCGCGAGCTGGGAGCGGTGGGGCTGATGAACGTGCAGTACGCGATCCTGAACGACGTGGTCTACTGCATCGAAGCCAATCCGCGCGCCAGCCGCACGGTGCCGCTGGTGTCGAAGGTGTGCAACGTACAGATGGCTGGGCTGGCGACGCGGCTGATGATGGGCCAGAAGCTGGCGGAGCTTGGTTTACGGCGGCGCGTGGTGCCGCATTTCGGCGTGAAGGAGGCGGTGCTGCCTTTCAACATGTTCCCGGAGGTCGATCCGATCCTCGGGCCGGAGATGCGGTCGACTGGCGAGGTGCTGGGGATGGCCGACAACTTCGGCATGGCGTTTTTCAAGGCTGAGGATGCAGCCAAGATGCGCCTGCCGACGGAAGGCACGGTGCTGATCAGCGTGGCTGAGCGCGATCGGCCGGCGGTGCTGACGGTGGCTCAGCGGTTCGCGGAGCTTGGGTTCCGGATCCTGGCGACGGAGGGCACGCATCTGTTCCTGTCGGAGAACGGCGTCGCCAGCGAGAAGATCAACAAGCTGCATGAGGGCCGACCGCACATCGCCGATGCCATCACCAATGGCGAGATTCAGCTTGTGATCAACACGCCCGCGGGCAAAGCCGGGCGGAGGGATGATTCGTATCTCCGCAAAGCCGCGATCAAGCACAATGTGGCGTACATCACGACGCTCAGTGCCGCACTCGCGGCGGCGGAGGGCATCGCCGCCATACGCAAACCGGCTGGGCCGGTGAAGTGTTTGCAGGCGTATCATGCGGATCTTGGCTAGTGGTAGCTGTCGTTCGTGTGATTGAACCACAGAGACACGGAGACGCGGAGGTGGCACGGGCGACCCGCACGCGCCTTCGATGAAACCGCAGATGAACACAGATAAACACGGATGGGCGCAGCCCCAGAATCTGCGTTCATCCGCGTTCATCTGCGCTTCTATTCCTCTGGATGCAAGACCCCCGCGCATCCTCCGCGTCTTCGTGTCGCTGCGGTTCAACTCACCGCTTCACCGATCGAACGGCTCGTCGCGGCGGGTCCAGCCTTTGTCGGAGATGTCTTCGAGGACGAACTGGCTGTCGTCGATGCCCGCATTGACGCGCAGGTCGGTCAGCCGCGTTGTCTGTGTGCTGGCCATGTTCTGGTCCATCGTCTCGATCAGGATCGGCATGTGCGAATCGCGGTCGATCCAGAAATCGAGCGTTGAGAAGCGACGGGCCAGGTCCGTGCCGGGCTTGGGGGTGAGCTGGACATGCAGCGTGTTCTCGGGGGCGTCGTTGCCGGGCTCGCGCTGTTCGATGTCGAACTGGCGCCGCACCTCGGCTGGGTCCTGGCCGATGGGCAGAGGGAAGGGGCCTTCGCCCAGCTTGAGCAGATCGATCTGCTGGCCCGGCCGCAGCACCTGCCGGTTCACCTCGATCTTGCTGGCATAGTCGCGGTCGGTCAGCCAGCCGTCTTTGAGCAGATACTCGATCTTCTCAGGCAGGACACGGCCTTCAACGATCTTGCGCTCAAACACGATCCGCATCCGCACCTTGCCGTCGTCAAGCCGCTGATACCAGATGCGGCCCGTGCGCTTCACCTCGTTGCCGGTGGTGTTGTCGACGTCCTCCATCGCCACACTTGCAGCGAAATCGCGCAAGCCGTCGCCCCGGGCGTGCAGGGCCTGAAGGATCTGATCGATGCTCGCGTCGGCGGGCAGCGGCTGGGCTGCATCAGCCTCAGCCCGGGCAGCCGAAACGGCCAGAAGCAGGCACGCACACGCCAGAAGCATCATTTTCCTCAACATCATCGCTATACTCTCCACCTTGGCAGACACGTTCGGACGTTGTGCGTTAGTGTAGGCGGAACGGGGCAAGCGGGCTATGGAAACCAGACAGAATGACCGGGCGTACTGGGTGCAGATGCTCAAGCGGATCGCCGAGCCGGTGCTGACGGCTGGGGCGGAGGGACGGCTGCATCAGCAGATGCCCGTGGAGCGTCATCCCGGGGCCTCCAACCGCCATGAGGTCACGCATCTGGAAGCCATCGGTCGCCTGGCCGCCGGCATCGCGCCGTGGCTGGAGCTGGGCGAGGGGGACGATGACGAAGGCCGCCTTCGGGCGCACCTGGCAGATCTCATGCGGCGGACGATCGCGCATGCGACCGATCCGCAGTCGCCCGACTTCTGCAACTTCACGCAGTACCGCCAGCCGCTGGTCGATGCCGCCTTCCTTGCGCAGGGCCTACTGCGCGCCCCAGCGCAGCTTTGGCGGCGGCTGGATGAGAACGCCAGGCGGAATGTGATCGAGGCGCTGCGATCGACGCGCCAGATCCTCCCGCCGTCATGCAACTGGCTGCTGTTTTCCGCAACGATCGAGGCGTTCTTCCGCGCGATCGGCGAGACGTGGGACCCGATGCGCGTCGACTACGCCATCCGCCAGCACGAAGCCTGGTACAAGGGCGACGGCCACTACGGTGACGGCAGCCATTTCCATGCCGATTACTACAACGCCTTCGTGATCCATCCGATGCTGGTCGATATTTCGCTATCGATCGACCAGTGGCTGGACTGGCCCAACTGGGCGCAATGCCGCCAGCGGATGGTCGATCGCGCCGTCCGCTTTGCCGTCGTGCAGGAGCGGATGATCAGCCCGGAGGGAACGCTCCCGCCGATCGGGCGGTCGCTGACATATCGCTTTGGCGCGCTGCAGGTGCTGGCGCAGATCGCGTTGCGGCGGCTATTGCCGCAGGAACTTCAGCCGGCGCAGGTGCGGTGCGCGATGACGGCTGTGCTCAAGCGGATGATGGAGGCCCCCGGCACGTTCGATGTCGACGGCTGGCTGACGATCGGCCTGTGCGGCCATCAGCCGTCGCTGGGCGAGCCGTACATCTCGACGGGAAGCCTGTATCTTTGCAGCGTCGGCTTCCTGCCCCTCGGCCTGCCGGCGGAAGATCCCTTCTGGGCTGGGCCGTTCATGCCGTGGACGTCAAAGCGGATCTATGAACTGCATGAGGATTCGCCGGCGGATCATGCGATGGCGGATTGAGTGGAAGTGAACCACAGAGACACGGAGACGCGGAGGAATGCACGGAGAGCAGTGTGGCACGGGCGTCCCGCACGTGCAGGAATATGGAACCGCAGATGAACGCAGATTTTGAGGCTGCGCTCATGCGTGTCTATCTGTGTTCATCGGTGGCTTCATCCAATGCACGTGCCACTGGGTAGATCCATCAGATCCTTTATGAGCTTTGTGACCTCTGGCATCTTTGCGCTCCCAGCCGCGGCAGGCAGATAGCCTGCCCTACGCGCTGCACGCGCGCGACACCCGTGCCACCTCTGCGTCTTCGTGTCTCTGTGGTTCAATCCCGCGAGCTGCAGATTACCGCGTAGCCGCGCGCTCTACGTTGGCGCCAAGGACGGGGGCGAAGCCGTAGGGGACGATCGTGAGATTCAAGCCGCCCAGGTCATCGACCTCGTCGTAGTAGATGCTGAGCGCGGCATGAAAGCGGTCGAAGCGGCGGATGATCGTGCCGGTTGCTGAGAAGCGGTCGTCGTCCTCATCCAGGCCGAAGCTGGTGCTCACAGCCACCATATACTTCGGCGTCAGCTCGTACGACGCCGCCAGCGTGGCTATCGTCGAATCGATCACATTGATATACCGCAAGCCGACGAAATAGCTCAGCCGCAGCTCGCGCCGCACGGCAAAGCCGACCGCTGCCGTCGCCAGCTCGCCTTCCTCCAGGTTGTACGAGGCATCCGACAGGATCGCCGTCGTGTCGCTGATGCGCCACATCGCGTCGACATTGATGCTGTTGCGCGGGATGGATGCCTCGGGCAGGCTCGAGAAGTAGATGCCGCGGAACGCCTGCGGATCGCGGAAGATGTCGTCCGGCTTGTTGGCAAAGAAGTTGCCGAAGACGTTGAGGACGAAGAAATCGACACTGCGCCAACGCCCCGGGCCGCCGCGCTGCGTTTGCCACCGCTGACGCACGCCGATCCGGGCAGCCGACAGGTCGTACACCCGGTCCACATCCTCATCGAAAATGAACAGCTCATGCGCATCGACCGACGCGGCGCTGGTGAACAGCTCGATCTCCGGCTCGATGACGTGGCGGACGCGGTGGATATCCAGCAGCTCGCTGACGATGCCGTTGTCCACGCTCCAGAAGGCCGTGGTCATTCGGATGCCGGCGCCGGCCAGGACGCGGTTCTGCCGGTCGTCCTGCGGCGAGTCGGAGTAGAACGTGTATCGGCCCATGACGAAGGGCACGAAACGGACCTGTCCGATCGCGAAGGGATAGTCGATTTCCTGGCGGAAGTCGGCTCGGTAGATCGTGTCATCGGTGACGCCGGTCAGCCCCAGGGACGGCATGCCGGGGGTGAAGGCGCCGTAGTAGCCCTGATCGGAAAGGGGCGTATCGCTCACCTCAAACTGCAGGGCGGACGCCGTGTTGCGGCTGAAGAAGGTGAACGTGTCGGCTGCGAAGCTGTCGCCGATGCGGTGGTAGCCGATCTCGGGCAGGCGTTCGACCTCGAACTGCTCCTGCGCCAGGTCGCTGATGGTGACGATGTCGTTGGGCTGGGCGTCGATGAGGAACGTCAGCGCCTCGGTGTTGCGCTGGCGCTTGACGTACAGCGACAGGTCATGCTCGCGGTTCTGCTCCCACTCGGTGCGGAACCACTGCTCGAGGAAGTTGGCGTCCGACACCCATCCCGCGCGAGCCTGGAGCTGCCAGTCATCCGGGAAGAAGTGCTGATGCTCCCACAGGATGCGGCCGCGGAAGGCGTCTTCGGGCTCTTCGTCGGCTCGGATACCGCCGAAGTCATCCTCGCCGCTGTCGTGGATGAAGAAGGATGTGACGTTCCCCTCGAACGTCCAGGGATCACGCGTCGTCGGGCGGATGAAGCCGCCGCGATAGCTGGCATCAATGCCGCCAGCCGGGCCGCGATCGCTGTAGTAGTCGAGCTTGTAGACGATATCCAGGTCTTCGCGCGGGGCTTTGCCCAGCGTTTCGAACAGGCCCCAGTCGGTCTGCACGAAGAACCCGAAGCGGTTGTTATTGCCGATGTTAAGGTCGCGCAGCGGGATGCCGCGCTGCGTCACGCTGCCGGAGATGTACGGCAGGTAGAACACCGGCACGCCGAAGGTTTGCAGCGTCGAGTGCGAGCTGGTGAAGACATACCGGCTGCCGACGCGCGGGTCGTCCGACTCGACACGCCGGACATAGGCGCGATCCGCGGCGATCGCGTAGCTGGGGGTGGCAAAGGCGCTGGTGGTGAGCTGGACGCGATCGGCTTCGAGCTCGCCGAGGGCGAGCTGGCGGATGGTCTGCGCCCGCACGACCACCGGCAGCGGCCGCTGGGGATCGCGGGCATGCAGGACGGCGTCAGTCAGGACGGCACGATCGGTCGTCAGCTCATAGAAGACGCGATCGGCGCGGAGGCGCTGCTCGGCGGCGTGGCCGGTGCCGCGCGTGTAGTTGATCTGGACGTCGCCCTCGAGATAGGCCGATTCGACGGCATCTTCGATGCGCTCGAACTGGTCGGAATCCTCAAGCTGCCGCAGGCTTTGCAGTTGGGTAAAAAGCACCGCCCGCTCAGCCTGGAGCTCGATGAAATCGCCGTTCTCGCGCTCCTGGGTGAGCAGGACATGATCGGTGAAAACCATGGCGATCCGGCCATCGGCGGTGCGCTCGGTTTCGAAGCCGCGGGCGGCGATGCGGAGGCGTCCGCTCGGCGGCGGCAGGGGTTGGAGGAGGGTGTCAGCCGTCGGCTGGGTGGTCGCCGGCAGGGCGGGCGTCGTGCCGGCAGGGACGGGGGCGGTCGCCTGCGCGCGCAGGTCGAGGGCCTGGCGGTAGAGATCGGTGTCAGCCTCGTTGCGGGAGAGCCGCTGCTCGGCTGTGATGCGGACGCGGCCGCGGACGGCGACGGTGGCGACGAGGTTTTCGCCGCTTCGCTGGACGTCGCCCTGGAGAATGGTGGCATTGCCCAGGAGGGCGATCTGGGCCTGGTGGGCATCGAGGATGCCGGTGTCGATGGGGGTCAGCCAGATGGCGCCATTGTCGGCTTGCAAGGTCGCCCCCGCGACCGTGATCCGCACCGGCCCGCGCAGCAGAAGGACATGGGTCTGATCGTCCTGCCAGGTGGAGGCCTGGACGGCGGAGATATCGAGCGTCTCGCTGGTGGACGCCAGCGGCTGAGCCCTGAGCGGGGTTGCCAGCAACAGGGCGACGAGACCCCAAGTCAGTCGTGTCGCGATTTTCAGCACCCCGGCTCCTTCCCTGCGTCAATGCCAAGTTTTGCGATTGGCGTGGATTATAGATGAGCGCGGCGGTCGGTCAATTTAAGGCATCTCCCGTAAACGAGGGGCAGTTGGCAGGATTTTGGCGCTGGCGCGCAGGCGTCATGGCAGGCAGACTGGGGACGCCCCTAGCCGAGGAGACACCATGCGAAACACCGCCGCCGTCGCGATCACCCTGCTGGCTGGCTCGTGCAGCGTCGCCGTCGCGGAGGTTAGCACGATCCGGATCGCCAGCGGGCTGAGCAGTCCGCTGTTTGTCACCAGCCCGCCGGATGATGCTTCGCGGCTGTTCATCGTCGAGCGGGGCGGCACGATCAAGATCCTCGACCGCACGACCGGCACGGTCAGTGCGACGCCATTTCTGTCGCTGCCGAGTACGGTCGTAGAGACGGCGGGTGGTGAGCAGGGGTTGCTCGGGCTGGCGTTTCATCCCGACTACGCCACCAACGGCAAGTTCTACATCAACTACACGCGCGATGGCGACGGGACGACGGTCGTGGCTGAGTACCAGCGGCTGAACGACAACCAGGCCGATCCGACCAGCGCCCGGCAGATCATCAGCTATGCCCAGCCGGCCGCGAATCACAACGGGGGATGGCTTGGCTTCGGGCCGGATGGATATCTCTACATCGCCAGCGGCGATGGCGGCGGTTCCAACGATCCAAACAACAATGCCCAGAACACGTCCTCGCTGCTGGGCAAGATGCTGCGGCTGGACGTGAACGGAGATGACTTTGAGATGGACAACGGGCGGAACTACGGGATTCCAGCGGGCAATCCGTTTGCGACGTCCGGCGGTGCGCCGGAGGTGTGGGCATATGGGCTGCGGAATCCGTGGCGCGCGAGCTTTGACCGGCAGACGGGCGATCTGTGGATCGGCGATGTCGGGCAGAACAATCGCGAGGAGATCAACTTTCAGCCGGCGGACAGCACGGGCGGCGAGAACTACGGCTGGCGGCTGCGCGAAGGCACCATCGCCACGCCGACCGGCGGCGTCGGCGGCGACAAGCCGCCCGGCGCGATCGATCCGATCTACGACTACGTCCGCAATCCCGGCAATGCGGTGACGGGCGGGTATGTCTATCGCGGGCCGATTGCGGAGCTGCAGGGAAAGTACTTCTTCAGCGACTCGGGGACCGCGCGGATCTGGTCGCTGGAGTTCGACGGCTCGGATCCGGAGGATTTCGACGGCACGAACTTCACGAACCTGACGGAGTGGACCAGCCTGTTCACGCCCGACATCGGCTCGATCGACGCGGTAGTCTCGTTTGGCGAGGATGCGCTGGGGAATCTCTATATCGTCGACTTCGGCGGGGAGATCTTCATGATCGTCCCCGAGCCGGGAGCGGTGACGTTGCTGATCGGCGGGACTGCGCTGATGCTCCGACCGTCTCGCCGACGGGTTTATTGAACCACGGAGGCACGAAGACACGGAGAGGGCGCGTAGGGCAGGCTATCTGCCTGCCGTGCCGGTGAGCGCAAAGATCACAGAGATCGCAAAGATCACAAAGGGGGTGGTTGATCTGTTCCTGGCACGCGCGTCCCGCACGCCATCCCCGTGATCCCCTCCGTGTCTCCGTGTCTCTGTGGTTCAACCCACTACACATGAGCCAGATAAGCAGCCTTGATGCGCTCAACATACGCGTCCTGGTCCATGGCCCAGTAGTCATTGTTGAACACCTCGACCTCGATCGCGCCGTTGAAGCCGGTCTGTTCGACCCAGCCGCGGATGGTGCGAATGTCGATGCAGCCGTCGCCCATCAGGCCGCGGTCGTTGAGCAGGTCGCGCGTGTTGACGCGCCAGTCGCAGACATGAAACGCAAAGAGCGTCTTCTGTTCTCCGGCGATCTCGATTTCTCGCTGAAGGTCCGGATCCCACCAGACGTGGTAGACATCGACCGCGATGCCGACCCGCGGATGCTGGAGCTTCTGGCAGATCTCCCGGGCCTCGTGCATGCGGTTCACGCATGAACGGTCGGCTGCGTACATGGGGTGCAGCGGCTCGATGGCGAGCTTGATGTTGTTGGCCTGGGCATGATCGAGGCAGGCGGCGATGCCGTCGGCGACCTGTTTGCGCGCCTCGGGCAGCGGCACGCCCGGCTCGGCGCCGACGACGAGGACGACCATCTCGGCGCCGATGGCGGCGGCTTCGTCGATGCAGACCTTGTTCTCGTCGATGGCAGCCTGGCGTTTGGCCGGATCGGAAGCGACGAAGAACCCGCCTCGCACCAGCGCCGGCACGAACATCCCCGCATCGCGGAGCATCCGCCCAGCCTCGGCTGGTCCGGTCGGCTCGAGCACATGCCGCCAGACGGAAATCCCGCGGATGCCGGCACGCGTGTAGCCGTCGATGCATTGCCGCAGGGTCCAGGGCTTGTTGGTTTGCGTGTGAATCGCGCAGCGGGAGAGATCTGGGAGTGGAGCAGTCATGATGACCATGTTTACTTGCGAATCGGGTGCCCATCCAGCGTAAAGGCAAGCCACGCCTCCAGCCAGGGCGTTCTCTGCAGGCTGACGTGATCGCACCAGCGCTGCCACAGGCCGTCAGATCCGAGCCATCGATCGGCAGCCGCCACCAGCGGCCAGGCCCGCAGCGGCTGGATCGGCTTGATCTGCTTCCAGGTCCATTCTTTCTCACCGACGAGGTACGGTGCGAGGAATGCGACGGCTGATCGCAGCCGATCATGTCCCGGCTGGCCAGCGCGCAGCGGTGATGGCCCGAGGGCATCAGCCAGTTGGGCCACGCCGATCAGGCCGATGGTGTTCATGACGGTGTAGTTCCAGCTCAACGTGCGGCGGGTCTCGTGCGGCTGGGTGCCGTCGTCGGTGATCTGCGTCATCAGGCGGTCGGGCACGAATCGCGCCAGACGCGATCGGGCGATCTCCTCGCGCCCCAGCCAAAGCGCCAGGTAAACGATCAGCCGATCGTAGAACGTGCCGTGGTTGTTTTGCCGCGGATCGGTCAAATCGGCGGCGTATGGCCCTTCGACCAGCCAGTGCAGAAACAGGCTGCACCACTGGCGAACGCCGGCTTGCACGTCGTCGGGCAGGTGATCCCACACCAGCCGAACGGCATCAAGCATCGCCGGCATGCGCGTCGAGAAGTCGATCACGCCGACCCATCGTCCGGCGCACTGGCCCGGGACGAACTGACCATGCAGAACATCCGGCCGCATGCGTGTGGCTGGATCGACCATCCAGGCGTGCAGATGCTCAGCCGCGCGATCGGCAAGGTCCTGCCGATCCAGCAGATAGGCCGCCTCGCCGAGCGTTTTGACCGTATCGGCTGTGTGATCCCACAGCGGGCGGTCGTACTGATGGAACACCGGGCTGAACTCGCCATCGCGGCTGACCCACGGCATGCCGTCGGGCGTATCGGGATTCGGATAAAAGTACGTCCCGATGCTTGCGTAGGCGTGGGGATCGTCCGTCGGCCGCAGTGGCTGGTCCGGTCGATCCACCAGCGTCCTGATCGGCGCGGCAGCTGCGGATGCGGCACTGCGCTCGATGGCCGCGCGCATATCCTCCGGCACAGTCCCTGATGCAACAGCCTCGCGCAACGCCTCCCATGCAGGCAGGTGAATCAGGAACGGTGCGAGCGCCTCGGGCATCGTCTTGCTCCCTTAGAACACAGACAAGGAGACACGGAAACAGGGAGAGGGGCAGAGCCGAACCTGATCACCCACTCCGTGTCTCCGTGCCTCCGTGGTCCACCTCATCGGTGTGAATCCGTGTTCATCTGTGGTTCCATCCCTCAGCCGAGCGGCGGGACATCGACCCAGCGGCGTTCCTTCCAGCTCTGCATGCCGAGCTCGGCGAGCTGGACGCCCTTGGCGCCTTCCATCAGCGTCCAGCGGAACGGCTCATCCAGCGCGACATGGCGCAGGAACAGTTCCCACTGGATCTTGAAGGCGTTGTCATACTCGATGTTGTTGGGAACGATCTGCCAGTTGTCGTAGAAGTTGATCGGCTGGGGGATATCGGGGTTCCACACGGGCTTGGGCGTCTCCGCCGCATGCTGGACGAAGACCTCGCGCAAGCCGGCGACGGCGGAGCCCTTGATGCCGTCGACCTGGATCGTCAGCAGGTCGTCGCGGCGGACGCGCGTGCACCAGGAGCTGTTGAACTGGCAGACCGTGCCGTCTTCGAGCAGGAAGATCGCGTAGGCCGAGTCGTCAGCCGTGGCCTTGTAGACGTTGCCGGCTTCGTCGCGGCGCTCGGGGATGTCGGTGTTGCCCCAGGCGACCAGCGACTTGATCGGGCCGAAGAGGTTGCTGATGACGTACTGCCAGTGGCAGAACATGTCGATCATGATGCCGCCGCCGTCCTCAGCGCGGTAGTTCCAGCTCGGCCGCTGAGCCGGCTGATCGTAGTCCAGGCCCGTGAAGACCCAGTAGCCGAACTCGCCGCGGACGGAGAGGATCTTACCGAAGAATCCGAGCTGCTTGAGCATCTCGACCTTGCGCAGTCCCGGCAGCCAGAGCTTGTCCTGCACGACGCCGTTCTTCAGGCCGGCATCCTGGACGAGCTTGGCCAGGCGGACGGCTTCTTTCGTTTCGGTCGCCGTCGGCTTCTCGCAATAGATAGCCTTCTTCGCCTTCACAGCCATCTCGATGAAGCGTGCGCGCTGGAGCGTGCCGGAGGCGTCGAAGAAGACCTCGTAACTGGCGTCATCGAGGGCCTTCTGCAGGTCCGTCGTGTACTTCAGCGGCGCGGTGCCGAGCTCCTTGCCGGCGCGCTCCGCCAGCGGCTTGAGCTTGTTTTCGTTGCGGCCGGTGAGGATCGGGTCGGGCATGAGAGTCAGCTCAGGCGAGACGCGAACGCCGCCCTGTTTCATGATGGCGACGATCGAGCGGAACAGGTGCTGGTTGGTGCCCATGCGTCCGGTGACGCCGTTGAGGATGATGCCGATGCGACGAGTTTCCATTCGATTCTCCAGGAGTTAAGTGAACCATACAGAGGCACGGAGACACGGAGGAGTTGTGATTGGTGATTGATGCATGAGGCATTCTTATCACGCAACAATCACCACTCGTCACTGGTCTCCAGGTTCAATTTACCTTAGCTGCGGCTGAAGTCATTGAGGCAGCCGATTGATTTGTTTGCCATATCGGCCATCTACATGATGGTGGGATCGCGGCGGAAGTCGCGGGGGGTGGTGCCGGTCTGGTCGCGGAACCAGCGGCTGAAGGTGGCGACGGAGCTGAAGCCGACGGCTTCGGCGATCTGGCGGACCTTGAGTTGGTTGCTCAGCAGCAGCTCGCTGGCCAGCGCGCAGCGGCGCTGATTGATATAGGCATGGGGCGTCGTCCCCATGCGCGCGGTAAAGCGGCGGGAGAAATGGCGCACCGACAGGCCGGCGGACGCCGCCAACTCGGCCAGGGACGGAGGATCGGACGGCCGATCCTGGATCGTCTGCAGGGCATCGGCCAGCCAGGGGGGCATGGCGCCGGTGGCCTCGGGGCTTCGCGCGGCAGACGGTCGGCCGGCCCTTGGCCAGAGGCAGATCACCTCCGCCAGCCGGGCGGCCTGCAGCGGCGACTGCTGCTGCGGGGCTGAGGCAGCCATCACCTGCCGCATGACGGCGATGAGCGGTTCGTCATGGGGCATGCCTGTGATACAGCGGGGCAGGACGCGCCGCCGCACGAGGGGATTGTCGCTGCCGACGCGCAGCTTGAGGTGATAGACGCGCGACGGCGGCTCGCCGGGGAGCAGGTCATAGCCATGCGGTTCGTGCGGATAGGCGACCAGGGCCGTCATTCCCCGGATGGGCAGCCATTTGCTCTGCGACCAGGCCTGCCCGGTGCAGCCGACCAGCAGGTCGAGCTGGAGCAGGTCCGCATGCGTGTGCGGCTCGATCAGGAACCGCCGCTCGACGCGATGCGTCAGGGAATTGAAAAGCCGCCCGGGCGTCGTGAACAGCTCGGCGCACATCGCCCGCGTCGCGGCTTCATCGAGGGGCAGATCGGCCATGCCGGGATGTTAGCAGAAACGGACATGATTTGACAGCGTCAGCTTCCCTTTGGCCGATCCGGCCGGTAGAACACATGGCCAGCGAGACACAGCCACACGCGCGATCTGCGTGAGTGTTGCTCAGGGTGAACATTCGGCTCGCATGTGTCGATAAGCCCATGCCCCAGGTGAGATTGCCATGATCAAGATCAACAACGACCTGAAGCCGGCGGACCTGCTTCCCAAGATCCAGAAGCTGTGGGAAGCCTCGGCTGCCAAGATCCACTCCATCGAAAAGACGACGCCGGTTGGTTCGCCGTCGCCCGTGTTCACGGTCAAGGGCAAGTACACCGCCAAGGGCTGGACGGAGTGGACGCAGGGCTTCCAGTACGGCTCAGCCATCCTTCAGTTCGACGCCACGGGCGACAAGGCGTTTCTGGAGATCGGGCGCAGCAAGACGGTGCTGGTCATGGCGTCGCACGTCACGCACATTGGCGTGCACGATCACGGGTTCAACAACATCAGCACGTACGGCAACCTGTGGCGGCTGATGAACGAAGGCGTGCTGCCGGAGAATCCGTGGGAGCGGCATTTCTATGAGCTGGCGATCAAGGCCAGCGGCGCTGTGCAGGCGGCTCGATGGAGCCGGACGATCGACGGCGGGGGATACATCTATTCGTTCAACGGCCCGCAGTCGCTGTTTATCGACACGATCCGCACGCTGCGGGCGCTGTCGCTGTCGCATCGGCTGGGACATGTGCTGATGGGCGAGCGGGATGAGAAGATCAACCTGCTGGGCCGGATGATCGCCCATGCGACAGCCACCGCCCGCTACAACATTTATTACGGCGAAGGGCGCGATTCCTACGACACGCCGGAAGTGCGCGGCCGCTCGGTGCATGAGGCGCTGTTCAACACGAACAATGGCGACTTCCGCGCGCCGTCGACGCAGCAGGGGTATTCGGCTTTCAGCACATGGACGCGCGGGCTGGCCTGGGCGATGGTGGGATTCCCTGAGGAGCTGGAGTTCCTTCAGACCTGCAGCGATGCGGAGCTTGAGCCGTTCGGCGGCCGGCAGAAGATCGAGCCGCTGTTCCGCAAAGCCGCGACGGCGGTGTGCGATTTCTACATCAACCACACGCCGATCGACGGTATTCCGTACTGGGACACCGGCGCGCCCAACCTGCACAAGCTGGGCGACTACCTCGACAAGCCGGCGGATCCGTACAACGAACACGAACCGGTCGATGCATCGGCTGCCGCGATCGCTGCGCAGGGCCTGCTGCGGCTGGGCCATTATCTGGCCACCAAGGGCGATCAGGACTCCGCCGCCCGCTACCGGCAGGCGGGTCTGACCGTGCTGAACACGCTCTTCGACGAGCCGTACCTGAGCACGGATCCGAACCACCAGGGCCTGATCCTGCACAGCGTCTACCATCGGCCCAACGGCTGGGACTATGTCGCGCCGGGACAGAAGGTTCCCAACGGCGAGTCGAGCATGTGGGGCGACTATCACGCTCGCGAGGTGGCGCTGTACGTGCAGCGGCTGGCGAAGGAGCAGCCGTACCTGGCATTCTTCGGGCCGGTTTGATCGGCATCAATCCGCCGCACGCAGGGCGGTTGCGGGCAAGATCACTTGCAGACGACGCTTCTGCGGCGACAATCGAGGTACGCAGGAGGATAGCCTATGGATCGCGATCGCGTCGTTGCATTGTTGGATGAGTTCAAGGTCGAGACACCGAGCTGGGGCTATGCCGATACGGGCACGCGCTTCGGCAAGTTCCACCAGCCGGCGGCTGCCAGCACGATCGATGACAAGCTGCAGGATGCCGGCACGGTACACAGGTACACCGGCTGCTGTCCGACGGTGGCGGTGCATGTGCTGTGGGACTTCACGGTCGGCGTCGATGCAGCCGAGACGGCTGAGAAGGCCAGGAAAAACGGCATCCGCATCGGGTCGATCAACCCCAATCTGTTCCAGGATCAGATCTACAAGTACGGCTCGGTCTGCTCGCCGGATGAGCGCGCCCAGCAGCATGCCCATCGGCATGTGAACGACTGCATCCAGATCGCCAAGGCGGTCGGGTCAAACCTGCTGTCGCTGTGGTTCGCCGACGGCACGAACTATCCGGGCCAGGACGACATCATCGCCCGCAAGCAGCGGATGCAGGGCGCGCTGCGGCAGTGGCATGACGCGCTTCCCCCGGGCATGACAATGCTCGTCGAGTACAAGCCCTTCGAGCCGGCATTCTATCACACCGACATCGCCGACTGGGGGATGAGCTACGTCTTCTGCAAGGATGCCGGCCCGAATGCGAAGGTGCTGGTCGATACCGGCCACCACTACCAGGGGCAGAACATCGAGCAGATCGTCGCCTTCCTGCTGGATGAGGACATGCTCGGTGGGTTCCACTTCAATGACCGCCACTATGCCGACGACGACCTGACGCTCGGCAGCATCGATCCGTATCGCGTGTTCCGCATCTTCAACGAGATCCGCAACGCTGCGGAGACGCACGGCTGCGATGTGTCCAACGTCGCCTACATGGTGGATCAGTCGCACAACCTCAAGCCGAAAGTCGAGGCGATGATCCAGACGGTCGTCACGGCGCAGGAGCTGTACGCCAAGGCGTGCCTGGTTGACCGCAAGAAGCTGCGCGATGCGCAGGCGAAGTGCGACATCGTCGCGGCTGAGCAGTGCCTGCGCGAGGCGTTCTTCGCCGACGTCAAGCCGATCCTCGAAGCGTGGCGCAAGAAGCACAACCTCGATCCTGATCCGCTCGCGGCCTATCGCGCCAGCGGGTATGAGCAGAAAGTCGCGCGAGAACGCGAAGCTGCCCGCGCCGCCAGCGGCGTAACGGTCACAAGCACCTATGCGTGATGCGCCGGGGAGGCGCGATGGCCGTCACCACCCAGCCGACATCGATCAGCCAGGCGCTGGCTCCAGGCAAAATGCGCCTGGGGGAGGTGCTGCCTGTCTTCTGCGAGAAGTGCGGGTATATCCTTCATGGCCTGCCGATCACGCGCTGTGAGCACTGTTCGGTGCTGCAGTTCCAATGTCCCGAATGCGGGCATCACCAGCCGATCAACACGCTGCGCCCGGCGTTTCAGCAGATGCTGGGACGGCTGCGCGCAGCGTGGTTGGCGCTGGTGGTGCTGATCAAGATCAACTACTTCGGCTGGCTGTCGCTGGCGTGGTTTGCTGGCGGCGCAGAGTGGAGCTACACCTACCGGTACCAGCAGATCGGGGGAAACTGGCAGGGGGCGTGGACGCCGTATCGGATTGACTGGGGCGATGCTCTTGGAATGATGATCCTGGGGGCGCTGTTTGGTGCGGTGGGTCGGATGCTGCTGTTGCGCTGGCGCAGATGTTGGCTGGTCGGGTTGATCCTCGCCGCGTGGGTGGCGTTGATGATGATCGCTGGTGCGCAGTACCAGGCGTGGGATCAGGAACTGGCCTGGTCACCGCTCACGGTCGATTTCTTCGCCCTGGCGGCTGCAAGCGGGCTGGGTGCAGGCGCGGGGGGTGCGGTGGTGTGGTGGATCTGGGTGGGGCTGGTACACCTGTTCCTGCCGAAACGATGGGCTGGTGCGCTGCTGGACTGGCAGCGGGCGATGTGGACGCCGAGGGTGACGGAGTTGGCCAGAGAGTGATCTCGATTGCGGATCTTGGATTGCGGATTTTGGATTTGGGGGGAGGGGGCTCAGGGTTCAGATCTCGAATCTGAGATTTCAGATTTGAAATTTGAGATTTGAGATCTCCGATCTCATTCGCGCACTCTCACGCCCTGGGGTGGAACTTCTTGTGCACTGCTTTCAGGCGGTCCTGATCCACATGCGTGTAGATCTGCGTCGTGCTGATGTCGGCATGGCCGAGCAGTTCCTGCACGACGCGCAGGTCGGCGCCGCCGCTGATCAGGTGTGTGGCGAAGCAATGCCGCAGCGTGTGCGGCGAGATCTCCTTGAACAGCCCGCTCTTGCGGCCGTATTTCTCCACGAGCATCCATAAGCCGATGCGCTCCATCGGCTTGCCGCTACGCGAGAGGAACAGCCGCTCGCTGGGCGCACGCGCCAGCCGCGGGCGGCACTCCGACAGATACCGCTCGACCGCCTCGATGGCGGCTCGGCCCATCGGGACAATCCGCTCCTTCGATCCCTTGCCCAGCACGCGCACACAGCCGACCTGCAGGTTTACATCGTTCAGCTTGAGGTCGCACAGCTCGCTGGCCCGCAGGCCGCAGGCGTACAGCAGTTCGAGAATCGCCACATCGCGGGCAAAGAGCATCGATTTGGGATCGGGCGAAGCGATGAGGCGGGCCACCTGCTCGCGGCTGAGCACTTTGGGCAGGTCGCGCTCGGGCTTGGGACGCTCGAGCTGCCGCAGGATCGGCTCGGTGTCGTAGCCTTCGCCCTCGAGGAACCGAAGGAAGACACGCATGGCCGCCAGCCGACGGGCGACGGTCTTGGTGGACTGGCCGCGGCGGGACTGGGCTTGCAGATACAGGCGATAGTCGTCGACGTCGGCTGTCAGCAGGGATTTGCCGCGTTCGGAGAAATAGTCGGCGATGTCTTCGAGATCGCGCCGATAGGCGTGGAGGGTGTTATCCGCCAGACCGCGCTCAGACGCCAGGTGCAGCAGGAAGCTCCGCAGGATCGGCTGATCGCTGCGTGTTTCGATGGGGGAGCGAGATCTGGACAAAGCCTGCGGCTGCATCGCGTTTAGAAATCTTGCCGGCGGCGAGAACGCTGGGCAAGCTCCGGCGCAAGCGTCGCTCGACCAGGCGTTCGAGGTAGACCGGGCACTGCTGGTACTGATCGAAGCAGTACTCCAGCGCGTATTGCAGATTGTCCAGGCTGAGGTGCTTGGCGCAACGGCCATCGGCACGGTTCAGGAACGGACAATGGTGGGGGCCTCTGCACATACACCTACCGGCGCCCACCGACACAGCGAGCGCTGTCAGCGGATTTCATCGGCAGGCGAGCGGCGCAAGCGTGAGGTTTTCATCCCGTGGTGGCGGACACCAACCGATCAGCGCGGGCTGGTTATCCAACCCGATGCATCTCCGCAAGTCCTTCCAGGACGTCATCCTGTGCGCAACAAAGGATTTCAACCACCCGAACGCGGAGATCCTTCGCTTCGCTCAGGATGACAGTTTCGGCTAACAATCGCCTGCCTGGATGCACCGCGCCGTGGTTATCGGCCGGTGGAGGCGGACTCGGTCACGGGCAGGGAAACGCCGGAGGCGGATGGCCGGCTGGCCTGCAGCAGCTCTATCGCCGCCGCCCAGACCATCTGCGGGCTGACGCGCGTCATGCAGCGATGGTCCAGCGGGCAGACCTTGCGCTGGCAGGGGCCGCAGAAGACCTTCACCGACACCTGCCGCTCGCGGGGATAGTCGATCTCGGTCCATTGCGGGAATGTCGGCCCGAAGATCGTCACCACCGGCACGTCGAAGGCAGCCGCGATGTGCCGCGGGCCGGTGTCGTTGGTGATCATCAGATCACAGCGGCGGATGACGTCCTTGAGCGCGCCCAGGGTCGACCCATGCCGCGACAGATCGACGGCAGCATGCTGCATGTGCCGCTGGATCGCCTCGACGATGGCCCGCTCGCGGGGGGCGGCACTGATGAGGACGGTTGCGCCCAGCTCCTGGATGAAGCGATCGCCGATCGCTGCGAAGTACTCCGGCCGCCAGCACTTGGCTGCGCCGTACTGGGCGCCGGGATTGAGCACGACCAGCGGCGGTTTGCCGGCAGCGGCGGGGCGGTCGATGTCGGGATCCAGCCCAGCCCGCTCGAGCAGCTCGCGCGCATCCTGCCGCTCGCTGGGGGTCACAAACAGCTCCATGCGATGGTCGCGGCTGGTGCTGCCCAGGTAGCGGGCAATGCCCATGTATGTGCGCAAGATGGGCGTGGGAACGAACTTGCCGCGATCTCGCGCCGGCAGCAGGCGGTCGGTCAGCAGGAAGCCGCGACCGTCCCGCTCGTAGCCGACGATCCGGTCGATGCCAGCCATCTTGCAGACCAGGGCGCTGCGGAACGAGTTGGGCAGGAGGATGGCCATGTCAAACCGCCCGGCTCGCAGGCGGGCAGCCAGATCAAACAGCCCCTTGCCCAGCTTGGCCCGTGTGGGGCCCGTGCGGTAGGTGATGAGCTGATCCGCCCACGGCATGCCGGTGTAAAGCGGCTTGACGTAACGCCGCAGCAGATAGGCGATATGCGCCTGCGGGAACCGCTCGCGAATCGCCCGCAAAGTCGGCGTCGCCATAACCGCATCGCCCACCCAACTCGGCTGGACGACCAAAATGCGCTGAGGATCGGAACTGCTCATGGAAGCGCCCAGTATACCGCGACGGGAAGGGGAATCGTAGGGGAAGGATGCGCGTCAAATGCGGGGGGCGCCCCGCTGCACGATGCGCAAGGCCGAGGCGGTCATGGCGCGTGCAGTGTCGCCTTCCACGGTCACTCGTGTAGCTACCGTGACTGACTGGTGCGCACGGCAAACAAAAAACCCTCACCGGTATGGGTGAGGGTTCAGTGCGCCATCTAGGAATCGAACCTAGAACCCGCTGATTAAGAGTCAGCTGCTCTGCCAATTGAGCTAATGGCGCGTTGGATGGCGGATAGAATATCTTACGGAGCACGGCTGTCAAGGTTCGTGCGCGGGATGTTGAATGCGGCTGAGGCTGGCTGGTCAGGTGACGGATTCGACCCGCATGCCGGGGCACCAGGGGTTGCCGCGCTGGTAGGCGTCCAGGGGCATCGGACGGCGGCCCTCGGGCTGGACTTCAAGAACTTGCACCTCGCCGTCGCCGCACTGGATACAGCCGTGCATCATGATCTCGCCGGGGTTCCATCGCGTGCCCTCACAGCCGTTAGGGCGGGCACGCAGGAGCGTCAGGCGGGCCAGCTCGGCTCCGGTGGTATCGAGCAGACGGACGCGGCAGCCCGGCCAGGGGCTCATGCCGCGGATCTGGTGGGCGACCTGGGCAGCCGGCTTGGACCAATCGATGACAGCCGATGCCCGGCTCAGCTTGGGGGCGAGGGTGGCCTGGGACTCGTCCTGGGGCGTTTCGACCGCCCGCCCGGCAGCCAGGTCCTCGAGCACGCGCTGGACCAGCGCCACGCCATCCTCGGCCAGGCGATCGTGCAACTCACCAGCCGTCTCGGTCTCACCGATTGCCAGGCTGGATTGCGCCAACACCGCGCCCGCATCCATCTTCTGCGCGAGGCGGATGACGGAATTGCCGGTCACCGTCTCGCCGGAAATGATGGCCCAGTTGACGGGGGCGGCTCCGCGGTACTTTGGCAGGCGCGAGGCATGCAGGTTGATGCTGCCGAAGCGCGGGTGGTTCACGACCGGATCGACGATCTTCTGGCCGAAGGCGATGACGACCATCACATCAGCAGCTGGCAGGGGTTCGGCGTTGATGTCGGCTGTGCGCAGCAGCGGGAGGTTGTGCTCGATCGCAAACTCGCTGATGGGCGTCGGATGGAGCTTGCGGCCGCGGCCGGCGGGGCGGTCGGGCTGGCTGACGACCTGGATCACCTCATGCGACTGCACGAGGGCTTTGAGCGTCGGCAGACCGAATGCTCCGCTGCCGGCGAAGATGACGCGCAGGCGAGCCATGTTTATTTTTTCGTAGCGGATTTGGTTTGCGACTGGTACTGCTGCTCAAGCTCCTTGAGCTGGCGGCGGCTGGCCATCCGGGCGACGGGTCCCATACGATCGATGATCAGCACACCGTTCAGATGGTCGGTTTCGTGCTGCCAGATACGGGCGATATAGCCGGATTCGACCCGCTCGACGGGATTGCCGTCCAGATCCTGGGCCTTGAGGCGAATGACCCGATGCCGCAGCACCTCGGCGGTGATGCCAGGGATGCTCAGGCAGCCTTCCTCGCCTTCCTCCTCCTCGGCTGCGTCGTACAGCTCGGGATTGACGTAGGCGCGGTCGTCCTCCGGCTGGCCGGAGTGGTTCATCACGAACATGCGGATATTGATGCCCACCTGGGGGGCAGCCAGGCCGACGCCCCGGTGTTCGCGCATCAGTTCGAACATACGGGCGGCGAGGGCCTTGAGGTCGTCGTTGAACTGTTCGACCGGCTGGCTTCGCTTTTTCAGGCGCGGGTCGGGATAATGGATAATCTGGAGGTCTTCGTACATGAAAAAACGCGGCCTAACTGCCGCATTGGCTAAGGGTAAGTCAATTTGTTGACAGCTTCAACCTGTCCCGATCTACTTACGTAACTATACTATGGACGGAGTGTTCGTGCTCAGCAGGAGCACCGTCTCACGTATGTTCACGCCGTTCCACTAACTGGCGAAAGATATGACAGTGGCAGACAACGCGACAGGCTATCGCGAGATTCCCCCGGAAGATCGCAAGAAGGCGCAGGCGTTTTTCGATCGCGGGCGAACCGTCGCCGAGACAGGTAACTACGAGTATGGGATCGAAATGTTCCTTCATGGCCTGGAACTCGATCCCGATGCGGTCGAGGCACATAAGGAGCTGCGCGACATTTCGTTGCGCCGTCGCGCCACTGGCAAGAAGGCGCTGGGATTCATGGAAGCCATGAAGCTCAAGCGCAACACCCGGGACGACAAGCAGAACATGCTCAACGCCGAGAAGCTGCTGGCGTATGACCCGGGCAATACAGACCACATGCTGTCTCTGGTGCAAAGTGCCTACCGGGCCGGGTTTTACGACACCGTCCTGTGGATCGGGCCGATCCTCCATCGCGCCAACGCCGAAGCCCCCAACGGCAAGCCGGATTTCAACAAGTTCGTCGCCCTCAAGGACATCTACAAAGCCATCGCCTCTGAAGACGGCATGCCCAACGAACTGCGGGCGCGCCTCTGGAAGATGGCCAGCGAAGCCGCCTACGCCGCGGCGCTGCTCCGTCCCGAGGACATGGATCTGCAGAGCGAGATGAAGAATCTCGCCGCCAACCAGACCATGACCCAGGGCAACTACGAATCGGGCGGCAGCTTCCGCGAAAGCATCCGCGACATGGCCAAGCAACGCGACCTGCTCGAGCAGGACAAGGGCGTTGCCGACGAAGACTACGTCGCCAAGCAGATCCGCGAAGCCGAGGCCCAGTACAAAGCCGATCCGGACGAACCCGGCAAGCTCAATCGCCTCGTCGAGGCCCTGCTCAAAGCCGAGAAGAAGGAATACGAAGACCGCGCCATGCAGCTTCTCAAGCACGCGTTTGAGAAGACCGGCCAGTTCCGCTTCCGCCAGCGCTACGGCCAGATCCGCCTCCGCCAGCTCACCCGCGAGCAGCGCCAGATCGATGCCGCATACCGCGCCAATCCCACCGACGAGTCGGTCCAGCAGCAGCGGCGGCTGTTTATCCAGTACCGCCTGGAGGAGGAGCTGTCGGAGTACAAGCTGTGGGCTGAGCACTATCCGACCGACCTGAGCCTGAAGTTCGAGGTCGCCAAGCGGATGTTCATGCTCCGCCAGTTCGACGAGGCGATCCCGATGCTCCAGCAGGCGCGTCAGGATCCCAAGTGCCGCACCGACGCAACCATCTACCTCGGCCGCGCGTTCCTCGAGGCTGGGTTCGTCGACGAAGCCGCCGAAACCCTCAAGACGATGATCGATGACTACCAGCTCCGCGGCGACGACCTGTCCAAGGAGATGTATTACTGGTACGGCGTCAGCCTGCAGCAGAAGGGCGACAACGAAAACGCCATCAAGGCATTCAGCCAGGTCGCCCAGTGGGACTTCACCTATCGCGATGTCCAGGCGAGGATTAAGAAGCTGCGGAGTGGGGCCTAGAGAAACGAAAAGACGAAGCGATCAGCGCATGCGGTTACCGGCGGGTCACAAGTAACCAGCAACAAATTACAACCCCAGAGGATTCGCCTTGGCAGACCGAGCTGCGGGGGGATCGTGTCGTCTCAGGTGTGCGCATGCGCCATCGCGCACACCATCCGCCCCTCACCAATCCTTCTCAGGATCGGCCTCGGGCGTGGACTCATCCTCCCGGATGTCATTGAGCAGATCGACGAAATCGGCATCGTCGAGCTCGTACCATTCCGGTACAGCCGACGGCGCGAGGCCGCGCCGTTCAGCCAGTTTCTCAACAATCTTGGCTTTGAGCTCCGGATCGGTGATTTCGCGGATGCGAATCATGTCAGCTCGTTCTTGAACAGCTCGATGACTTCGCCATCGGGGCCCTTGAAGAAGGCCAGCCGCACGGGCACCGGGCCGATCTGCGAGTTGATCGTCACATCCTTCGGCTCGACGGTGACCTGGCAGCCGGCATTGCGCACGCGGGCGATGACGCCGTCGACATCCTGGCAGCGGAAACAAATGTGCAGGATCTGACCTTCCTCAGTGGCTGGCGCCTGGTTCGGCCGCTCGAAGATCTCAAGGTAGTTGCCGTCGCCACTGTCCATCATGATGGCGCGGCTGGGCTTTTCGCCCCAGGTGATCTTGGTGCGGAAGCCGAGCACGTCCTGATAGAACTGGACAGAGCGATCGAAGTCGCGCGCCCGGATCGCAACATGATGGAAACCGCCGCCGCCGAGAATGCCATTGGTTCGATTCATGGCGGTGGTTTTACCCGATCGGCGTCCTGAAATCACGAGCCGGACGGGGGCGCATGTGCGATGGCTTGGCCATTCGCGTATGATGTCCGCAACATGCTGTACGAAATGCATATGCACACGCCCCTGTGCCGCCACGCCAGGGGCGAACCAGAGGAATATGCCGCGCGCGCCCAAGCCCGTGGGCTGAGCGGCATCGTCGTGACCTGCCACAATCCGTTCCCCGACCGCTGGGAGCAGGGCTCGCGGATGTACATCGAGCAGTGGGATGAGTATCTCCAGATGGTCGAGCGCGCCCGGGCGGCGTGGGCGGGACGGGTGGATGTGCGGCTGGGCCTGGAAGCCGACTACTTCCCCGGCCATGAGCCATGGCTGGAAAAGCAGCTTTCCTCAGCCCAGTTTCATCACGTGCTCGGATCGGTCCACCCGCAGTTAGGGTCCATGCAGCAGCGCTTCTTTGACGGTGATCCCGTCAAGTATCAGCGGACCTACTTTGACCTGCTGGCGCAGGCGGCGGAGACGGGCCTGTTCGACACGATCTCCCACCCCGATCTGGTCAAGAACATCCATCCCGATCACTGGGACGTGCAGCGCGTCATGCCCGACATCCAGCGGGCGCTGGATCGCATCGCCAGGACCGGCGTCGCGATGGAGCTGAACACCTCCGGCCTGGAGAAGGCCATCTCCGAGATGAACCCGGGGCCGCAGATGCTGCGCGAGATGCGACTGCGGGAGATTCCCGTCGTCATTGGGTCGGATGCGCACGTGCCGCATCGCGTGGCGGATCGGTTCGAGCAGGCGATGGACCTGCTGGAAGCCGCCGGCTATACGCAGATCAGCTTCTTCCTCGATCGCCAGCGTCGCACTGTGTCGATCGCGGAAGCCCGCGCCAGCCTGATCCCCGATCCGGCCCCGGCTCAGTGAAAGCATCCTCTGACCGCATACTATTTGGCCTATGACCAACGCTTCCACATCCGCCGTACTCCAGCAGATCGAAACCCGCCGACAGCAGGCTGTCGAGGAACTCAAAGGCCTGCTGGCGATCCCGTCCGTCAGTGCCAATCCGGCTCACTCGGCCGATTGCCGGCGCTGCGCACAGTGGCTGGGCGATCGGCTCAAGGATGCCGGGTTCTCCGTCGAGACCGCCGACACACCCGGCCAGCCGATCGTGCTTGCGCGTAATGAGCACAGGCCCGGCCGGCCGACGGTCCTGGTGTACGGCCACTACGACGTTCAGCCGCCCGATCCGCTGGATGAGTGGAAGTCACCTCCATTCGAGCCGACCATCCGCAACGACGATGCCGGCTATCCAGCCATCTTCGCCCGCGGCGCGGTCGATGACAAAGGGCAGGTCTGGGCGCATATCGAAGCCATCCGCGCCTGGCAGGCCAATGGCGGCTTGCCGGTCAATCTCATCGTCCTGCTGGAGGGCGAGGAGGAAGTCGGCAGCACGAACCTCGAGCAGTTTGTCGCGTCGCGCAGGGACGATCTGCGGGCGGATATCGCGGTCATCAGCGATACGTCGCAGTTCGCCCGCGGCGTGCCGGCGATCACGTACGGCCTGCGCGGGCTGTTGTACGTCGAGGTGACGCTCACGGCTGCGAACTATGACCTGCACAGCGGCATCTTCGGTGGGGCGGTCGCCAATCCGGCCAACGTGCTGTGCGAGATGCTCGGCAGCCTGCATGACTATGACGGGCATGTGACGATCGCGGAGTTTTATGACGATGTGCTGCCGCTGACCAGCGAAGAGCGGCTCATGTGGCAGAAGCTGCCATTCGATGAAGGGGCGTTTTACAAGTCGATCGGCCTGGTCGAGGGTCATGGCGAGGAAGGCTACAGCGCGATTGAGCGGCGATGGGCGCGGCCGACGCTGGACATTAACGGCCTGACCGCCGGCTATCAGGGGCCGGGCGCCAAGACGATCATTCCCGCGAAGGCGTCAGCCAAGCTTTCCTGCCGGCTGGTGCCGAACCAGGACCCGAAGAAGATCCTGCCGTGGCTGGAGCGGCACTTGCGTGATCGCTGCCCGCCGGGGGTGAAGATTGAGTTTGCATATCACGGCGCGTCGCCGGCTGTGCTCGTGCCGCACGACAGCCCGGCGATTCGGCTGGCCAGTGAGGCGGTCGAAGCCGGTTTTGGCGTCAAACCGGCGCTGATCCGCGAAGGCGGGAGCATCCCGGTCGTCGGCCTGATCAAGCAGCAGCTCGGCATCGACACGCTCTTGGTCGGTTTCGGCCTGCCGGATGATCGCGTGCATTCGCCGAACGAGAAGTTCGATCTGGAGGCGTTGTACAACGGCACGCGAACGGTGGCGATGCTGTACGGCCGGCTGGCGGAGCTGGAGAACGCGGATAATCGCGGATGAACGTAAATGGTGTCCACGAATCGACACGAACGGTCACGAAGGGATAACCGGTCCGCTGAAGCGGACCCTACGGTTTCACGGCGCAAAGCCATTGCTGTTCCGCGACGATTTGAACCTCCTGTAGGGGCATATGGCAATGTGGCCCCCTGGACGGCGATGGCCTTGCTGAGGCCTGCCGCGCTTCACCACACGGGGTGCATTGCCGTGCACCTCGACAGAACTGCTCGGATCGGCGGCAACGAGCGCAGGGTGTGTCGCGTGACTGCGTTTGATCTCCGCCACAGTTTGGACCTTCCGTAGGGGCACATGGCAATGTGCCCCCTGGGCGGCGATGGACTTGCTGAGGGCCGCCGCGCTTCACCACACGGGGTGCATTGCCGTGCACCTCGACAGAACTGCTCGGATCTGCGGCAGTGAGCGTAGGATCCGCCTGAAGCGGACCCTACGGCAGACATGCAGCATGCACCACGCATCATGCTTCGTGTCCATTCGTGAAGATTCGTGGACTCACCTCTTCGAGGCCGCCTTCGATTTCGTAGACGCAGCCCGTTTGCGCTGCCGAGCCGGCGCGGGCTTGGGGGACGGCGACCCAGCCATTTCCGACCTGGCGGATTCCAGCAGCTCGCGCGCCTGAGCGCGGGTGGTGGGGGTGATGTGCTGGCCGCCGATCATCTCGGCCAGTTCCTCGATGCGCTCATCGCCTTCCATCACGCGGACGGTCGTCGTCGTCTGGCCGCCGTTGGACTGCTTGCGGACGGTCAGATGCCGATCGGCGTAGCAGGCGATCTGCGGCAGGTGTGTGATGCACAGCACCTGATGATGGCCGGCGAGCTGGCGAAGCCGCCGCCCGATCACGCTGCCCAGCCGGCCGCCGACGTTGGCATCGATCTCGTCGAAGACGAGCACCGAAATGCGGTCCGAATCAGCCAGAATCCCCTTGAGCGCGAGCATGATGCGCGACAGCTCGCCGCCGGAGGCGATTTTTCGCAGCGGCTGGGGGGCCAGGCCGGGGTTAGTCTGGACGGTGAACTCGACCTGATCGAAACCCGTCGGCGACGGCGCCTCAGCCGGCGAGAGAGCGACCGTGAAGCGTGCCTTCTCCATACCCAGATCCGCAAGCTGGGCTTCAATCAGCGGCGCGAGCTTGTCAGCCACGCTTTGGCGGCGGCGCGACAGCTCCTGGCCGAGCTTTTTCAGTTCCTTCTCCAGCGGCGGTATCTCCGCTTCCAGATGCGAGAAGTCCTCCGTCGCCCGTTCGAGTTCGGCGATCTGCTGACCGATCTGCCGGCGATGCTCCAGCACGTCCTCCACCGTTGAGCCGTACTTGCTGACGATGCGGTTGATCGTGTTCAGCCGATCATCCACTTCAGCCGCCTCCGACGGATCCAGCTCGAGCTTGTCGAGATAGCGCGACAGGTCGAAGGCGACCTCCTCGAGGTTGATGGTGGCATCACGCATCGCCTGGGCGATGTCGCGCAGGCTGGCGTCGGTGTCGGTCAGCTCCGACAGGACGCCGCACATCAGCTTCAGCCGCTCGAGGATCGAGCCGTCGGCTTCGTAGAGGGCGGCATGCGCGGCGCCGACCTCTTTTTTCAGCTTGCCGAGGTTGTGCAGGACGTTGGAACGGGCCTGCAACTCCTCGTATTCGCCCGGATCCAACTCGGCTGAGTCGATCTCGTCCGCCTGGAAGCGATACAGATCGAGCTGCTGCTCTCGCAGGGTGCGGTTGGCCGTCAACTCCTCCAGCCGCTGCCTCGCCTCCTGCAGACGCTGATACACGTCGTGATACTGCTTGCGCAGGTCCTCGAGCTGGCCATACTGGTCCAGCACATCGAGCTGATTGGACGGCCGCAGCAGGTACTGGTGATCGTGCTGGCCATGAACATCGACCAGATGCTCGGCGATCTGCTTGAGCATGGTCAGCGTGATCGGATGGCCGTTGAGGCTTACCGAGCTTCGGCCGGAGGCGAACAGTCGGCGCGTCAGCAGCAGTTCGCCTCCGTCGTGCGTGACGGGAATGTCCGTCGCCTGCTCGATGCGCGCAAGCAGGGCGGGGTTCGCGATTTCGAACACGCCGCTGACACGGCCCTCCTCCACGCCGCTGCGCAGCATCTCGGCTGGGCTGCGCAAGCCAAGCAAGATCTCGATCGCGCCGATGACCAGGCTTTTGCCGGCGCCTGTCGCGCCGGTGAAGCAGTTCAATGCCGGATGCAGCTCGATGCGCGCATCGGCAATGACGGCGAGATTGGAGATGTGCAGTTCGCGAAGCATGCTTCAAAGCAACATCGCCCGCGGGCGATTGTCCGTCGATGTTCCGCAGCCGACGCCTTAGCTGACCTTCGACCCCGCGGAGACAGGCTGGCTGGGGCTGATGACGATCACCCGGCCATCGCTGTCGCTGGCTGCCAGGAGCATGCCCTGCGACGGTTCACCGCGCATTTGTCGCGGTGCGAGGTTGGCGACCACGACAATCTGTTTCCCGACGAGGTCCTCGGGCTGATAGTGCTGCCGGAGTCCGGCACAGATCTGGCGGCGTTCGCCTCCCAGGTCGATTTGCAGGACCAGGAGCTTGTCGGCGTTCTGGTGGGGCGTGCATTCGACCACCGTGGCGACGCGCAGGTCGAGCTTGGCAAAGTCGTCGTACTGGATGGTATTCGTGGTTGATTCCATCGGAAAAGTCCTCAAGTGGTTATTGGAAACGGTGTTACTGTAAGCGGACGGGCAATGTTCGGCAAGTGGAAGGGTAGGGCAAAATGATCCTTCCCAGCCAGTGGCCGACCGGGTGCGCGAACGCTGCCTATACTTCTGTAGCGGCTGCTTGGGGGGTCGAAGAACCCAGGATCGCGCAGCCTCTGAGTCCGTCTCGCACGGATCTTGCTTGCGCCTTTGAAGTTGAGGACGGTCCGCCAGGCGGTCGCGTCGTTCGATTCGTCAGGTTGGTTCTTCTAACACACCAACGAAAAGGAGTAACGGACATGCCAGGGACAAGCAAGCGCGGTTTTGCGTCGATGGACGCCGCCAAACAGCGCGAAATCGCCAGCAAAGGCGGTCGAGCGGCGCACGCCAAGGGAACGGCACACGAGTTCACCAGCCATGAAGCCCGAGAAGCCGGCCGGAAGGGCGGCATGGTGGTCAGCCGAAACAGGGAGCACATGGCCGCCATCGGCCGAAAGGGCGGCATGGAAAGCGGCGGACGATCGCGTCGCAAACAGTCGCCCGAGCAGCCGGCTCAGACGTCGCAAGAGGCGGAAGCCCAGAACCCGACGTGAGCCTCGGCTGGGGTGAACTCGACGCCTGATCTCTCACCAACCGCCATCATTGGCCGGTTCAGGCGTCTTTCACCCCATACTTGAAGATCGTCCAGAGAATCTTGTAACCGGCACGGATCGATCCCGATACCGTGCCGGTTATCTTGCTTTGGCCGATACGCGGACGGTAATCGACCGCCACCTCGCGGATGCGCAACCTCCGCCGCGCCGCCTTGATCTGCATTTCCACCGTCCAGCCGAAGTTGGTGTCGCGCATCTGCAGATCACGCAGCGCCTCCCACGAGATCGCGCGAAACGGACCGAGATCGGTGTATGCCTGCCCGAACAGCACGCGCATCAGAAAGCACGCCAGGCGATTGCCGAAGATCGCCTGCGGCAATAGCGCGCCTGCCGGCTGAGGCTTGAGCATGCGCGAGCCGATGACGAAATCGGCCTGGTTGTTGAGGATTGGCTCGACCAGCAGCGGAAGCTGCTGCGGGTAGTCGGAGTAGTCGGCATCGATGAAGGCGACAACCTGTGGCTGATCTTCCGGCGGCAGCGATTCCAGATATCCCAGCGCCGCCAGACAGGCGGACCCATATCCCTGCACCGGCGCGGGGACGACGATCGCCCCCGCCTCGCGCGCGACGTCGGCTGTGCGGTCGGTTGAGTTGTTGTCCGCCACGACCACGCGGCTGTACCACGCCCTCGGCAGATCGGCGATCACCTTGCCGATCGAGCCTTCCTCGTTCCACGCCGGGATCACCACAGCGACGGAACAGCGGTTGTCGTTGGATATGGTCACGGATGAAACACCCACGGGTGAGGCGACGCTCGACGGTCGACCTACGCCTGTCAGAATCCCACAAAGTTCGGCTCGGGTTGAAGCTCGACGCCAAACCGCTCGCGGACGCGAGCCTGGATGAGGCGCACCAGCTCGATCACATCGCGGGCTGTTGCGCCGCCGCGATTGATGATCGCCAGCGTATGCTTCGATGACAAGCCGGCATTGCCCAGCGCAAAGCCTTTGTTGAATCCGGATCGCTCGATCAGCCAGGCGGCTGAGAGCTTCACGCCCTCGGGGCAGGGATACTGCGGAAACTCCGCAATCCCGGCCTCCGTCGCGCGTTGGCGGAATGCTTCCAGTGCCTGCGGCGTCAGGATCGGATTGACGAAGAACGAGCCGTTGCTGCGTGTATCCGGATCGGCAGGGTCGATCACCATCCCCTTGCGGCGGCGGATGGCGATCACAGCCTCGCGCACAGCCGGCAGGTCGCGTGCCTCGATGCGATGCTCCTCGACGTACCGTTGCAGCTCAGGATACGCGATCCTGGCTGACCCGCCAGGCGTCAGTCGAAAGGTCACGGACAGCACGATGTATCGATCGGGCGCTTCGGACTTGAAGAAGCTGTTGCGATACGAGAAGCGGCAATCGGCATTGGAGAACGTCCGCAGCTCGCCGGTTACGCGGTCGAGCGCGTCGACGGAGGTGATCGTCTGGCAGACCTCCTGGCCGTAGGCGCCGACATTCTGAATGGGCGTCGCACCGACCATCCCGGGGATGCCGGAGAGGCACTCGATGCCCGCCCAGCCGCGGCTGACGGTGTGGGCGACGAACTCATCCCACGGCTCGCCGGCGGCTGCCTTTACGAGCACATGCTCGCCCGAGGTTACCACCTCGATCCCGCGCAAGCCGATCTGGACCACCAGCCCGTCAAACCCGCCATCCGCGATCAGCAGATTGCTCCCGCCGCCCAGCACAAACACCGGCACGCCACGCTGCTTCGCCCACGCCAGCGCTTCGCGCAACTGCTCGAACGACTGGGCGCGCACAAACCACCGCGCCGGCCCGCCAATGCCGATCGTCGTCAACTGTGCCAGGGGAACATTCTGCTGCATGGCGTTACGAGCCGGGAATCGTCGAAGCCTGGACGCCTCTGGTCAAGGCTTGTACAGCTCTCCGCATCTTCATCGTCGGTGCCGGGTTCGGGGTCATCCTTCGCTGCGCTCAGGATGACGATCTGCGCGACGGTCGCAACGTTGATGCATGAAGTTCGTGGCACCTCATGCCGCTGCTGTCGCCGCTTACAGCGCCTCTGTCACCAGGCTGGCCAGGGCCGATCGCTCGCTCTTGGCCAGGGTGACATGGCCGATCAGGTCCTTGCCCTTGAGGCGTTCGACCAGATAGCTCAAGCCGTTGCTCGAGCTGTCGAGATACGGATTGTCGATCTGCGTCGCGTCGCCGGTCAGGACCAACTTTGTGCCGTCGCCGACGCGGCTGGCGATGGTCTTTACCTCGTGGGGTGTAAGGTTCTGTGCCTCGTCCACGATCATGTACTGATTGGGGATGCTGCGGCCCCGGATGTAAGTCAGCGGCTCGAGGACGACCTGTCCGCTTTCGATGAGCTGCTGGATGCGCTGCTCGACGCTGGACATGCGGGCGTGCGATTTCTGATCGGGATCGCCAGCCAGACGGTTGGACAACAGGTAAGCCATGTTGTCGAAGATCGGCTGCATCCAGGCCGTCAGCTTCTGGTCCTTGTCGCCGGGGAGGAAGCCGATGTCGCGCCCCAGCGGCATGATCGGTCGGGCGCACAGCAGCTTCTCATAGACCTGATCGTTCAGCGTCTTGGCCAAACCGGCTGCCAGCGCCAGCAGCGTCTTGCCAGTGCCGGCGCCGCCGATCAGCGTAACCAGCCGCACCGAGTCATCCAGCAGCAGGTCGAGAGCCATCGTCTGCTGAAGGTTGCGCGGCATGATGCCGAAGACCGGCGACCGCCGCGACCGCACCGGCTGAAGCGAGCCCGTTCGCTCGATGTAGCGCGCCAGAGCCGTGTGGTTCTCGTCAGATTCGTCTTTCAGCAGCACAAACTCATTGGCGACCAGCGGATCGTCCTCGGGCACGTCGATCTGCAACTGTTTTTCCGCAAACAGCTTGTCGATCGTCTCCTTCGAAACCGCAACCTCCCGCCAGCCGGTGTACAGCCGCTCGAAATCGACCTTCTGAGCTTCGAAGTCTTCGGTCTTCAAGCCCAGCGCGTCGCTCTTGATGCGGGCGTTGATGTCCTTGGAGATGAACGTCACCCGCTTGCCCTGCAGCTTGAGGTTGTAGGCGCAGCAGATGATGCGGTTGTCGGGCGTGTCGGCGGTCAGGCCGGGGCAGAGCTTGGCTGTCTCATCCAGCACCACGCGAAGCCGCCCACCGTTCTGCTGCAGCGGCACGCCTTCGGCGAGATTTCCCTGCCGCCGCAGGCGGTCGAGGTGACGGATGACCGTCCGGGCGTTGCGCCCCAGGTCGTCGTTGCTCGTCTTGAACTTGTCCAGCTCCTCGACGACGTCGAAGGGGATGATCACCTCATTGTCGGTGAACATGAACAGGGCGTTGGGGTTGTGCAGGAGGACATTGGTGTCCAGCACGAACGTTTTGGTATGGCTGGTAGCGTTGCTCATGGAAGGCAGATCATCCTTGGATTACTGGGAACGCGAAATGACGGTGCTCTGCGGTTCACTGTAGCCGGCTTGTCATCGGGCACAAGTCGCGGGATCGCCCATCCCAGGCCGCTGGGAAAATCGGAAACCGATCCAACAGGGCATCCGGCGGCTGTCAGTTTGTTGCACATTCCAACTAATCATTGCTTCGAACCGACACGGTTCGGTAACATTACGAATAGGACGGAATTGTCCGATTCCTCCGGCACCTCACGATGGGAACTTTATCGGCATCATCCTCGAGCACCCTGCATCGCCGTGTCCGTTGGATCGTTGTCGGACAGGTACAGGGGGTGGGTTTCCGGCCGTTTGTGGCGAGGGCAGCGGCTCAGGCCGGCATCAGCGGGTTCGTCTGCAACACGCCGGCGGGGGTGGTCATCGAGGGGCAGGGGAATGAGATGCAGCTTGCGTCATTTGAGCGGGATCTCCGTCATGCCGCGCCGCCGGCTGCCCGGATTGACCGCATCGACCGGTTCTCGATCGACCTCGATCCGACCGAGCACGGCTTTACCATCCGTGTCAGCGAAGCCTCCGCGCCTCCGACGGCAGCCGTGACGCCGGATCTGGCGGTTTGTGACGCCTGTCTGGCGGAGATGCGCAACCCGGACGACGATCGCCGCTATCGTCATCCGCTGATCAACTGCACCAACTGCGGGCCGCGATACAGCATCCTCCGCCGCATCCCGTATGACCGGGCCAATACGACGATGGCAGAGTTCGCCATGTGCCCCGCCTGTCGGGATGAGTATCACACGCCCACCGATCGCCGCTATCACGCCCAGCCGACGCTCTGCCACGAATGCGGCCCGCAGGTTCGGCTGATCGACCTGCATTGCGTCGGGCTCGGCTTTGACGGCGATCCGGTCTTTGTTGCCGCGGATCTGCTGGCCGAGGGGCACATCCTCGCGATCAAGGGCATCGGCGGCTATCACCTGGCCTGCCGGGCGGATGACGAAGCCGCCGTCGCGACCCTGCGGAGCCGCAAACATCGGCTGCACAAGCCCTTCGCCGTGATGGTGGCGTCGCTCGACGTCGCCCGTCGATACGCCGCGCTCACCCCTTCGGCGGAAGCGCAGCTCACCAGCCCAGCCAGGCCGATCGTGCTCGCCCCGCGCACGGCGGAATGCAACTTCGCACCGTCGGTCGCGCCCGACAACCATCGCGTCGGCTTGATGCTGCCATACACGCCGCTGCATCACCTGCTGTTCGACGACGCCGCCGGACGGTTCGATGCCCTGGTCATGACCAGTGCCAACGACACCGACGAACCGCTGGTCTACGAAGACGACTGCGCCGTCGCCATGCTCTCGCCGCTGGCGGATGTCGTGCTCACGCACGATCGGCCGATCCAGCGACCGGTCGACGACTCGGTCATGCTCGCCCGCCGCGATGGCGGCATTACGCCGATCCGTCGATCGCGTGGATTCGTCCCGGCGGCCGTACGCCTGCCGTTCAGCCTGCCGACGCCCGGCATCTGTATGGGCGCCGATCTTAAGAGCGCCGTCGCCGTCGTCCGTGGCGATGAGGTCATCTGCTCGCAGCATCTGGGCGATCTGCAGAACGCCCGCGCGCATGCACTGCTGCGCCGCACGGTGGACGATCTGTGCAGCCTGATGGGCGTCACACCGCAATGGATCGCGCGCGATCGCCATCCGGGCTACTTCTCGACCCAGCTTGCCGGCGAGATCGCATCGGAGCTGGTGATCGAGCAGTTCGGGGTTCAGCATCATCATGCCCACGCCGCCGCGGTCCTCGCGGAGCACGGCATCACCGAGCCGGCGCTGGCGATCGTCTGCGACGGCACCGGCTACGGTAACGACGACACGATCTGGGGCGGCGAGATGCTGCAGGTGCATGAACGGGGATTTGTACGTCAGGCGCATCTGGTGCCCATACGCCTGCCCGGCGGCGATGCGGCTGTACGTCAGCCGTGGCGCAGCGCGCTGGCCTGGCTGCATCATGCCTGTGAGGGCCACATCCCGCCGAAGCTGCTGGATCGTCTCTACAGCCTGGCACCGCGCGAGCACATCGAGTTCGTCCTGCAGATGCTCGATGCCAACGCGCGTTGCATGGTCTGCACGTCCGCCGGCCGGCTTTTCGATGCAGCCGCGGCGCTGTGCGGCCTGGCTGCCGAGAACCTTTACGAAGGCTACGCCCCATGCCGCCTGGAGACAGCGGCCTGGAGCTGCCAGGCGACACTGCCGGACGAAGCCCTGTACCAGATCAACGGCCGCGGGCCGATGGCGATCGATTTCTCGCCGCTGATCCTCGAACTGGCTGAGACGCAGGCGGGCCCGGCATGGTCGGCTGCGCTGTTCCATGACCAGTTCGTGCGTGCATGGGCTGAAGCCGCCTGCCTGGCGATGCAGCGACCGGATCTGTCAATCGTCGCGCTCAGCGGCGGCGTCTTCTGCAACGAATGGATCACAACGCACCTGGTGCGCCGTCTGGAGGAGCGCGGCGCCACTGTGCTTGTGCATCAGCAGCTGCCGCCCAATGACGGCGGCATTGCCTACGGGCAGGCCGCCGTCATGGCGGCTGCGATGTGCGCATAAACGCGCACAGGAGGTCAACGTGTGTCTGGCTGTCCCAGCACAGTTGGTCGAGGTCGACGGTGATCAGGCCGTCGCATGTCTGCACGGCAATCGCCTGTCGATCAACGTCAGCCTCATCCACGAGCCGCGCGTCGGCGACTGGGTCCTGCTGCATGCCGGGTTCGCCATCCAGCGCCTCGAAGGGACGGATCTGGAGGAAACCTGGGCGATTCTCGAAGACCTCGCAGCCGCGGCAGCGGAGGAAGGGGGCGATCCATGAGCCGCCGCGTGCTTGAGCTTCAGCAGGTGATCCAGCGGCTGCACGAGGTCGCGCCGCGTCTGGGGCGAACCGCGCGATTCATGGAGGTGTGCGGCACGCATACCGTCAATGCCTTCCGCAGCGGCCTCCGCAGCCTCCTTCCCGACAATGTGCAACTGCTCAGCGGCCCCGGCTGTCCGGTGTGCGTCACCAGCCAGGGCGAGATCGATCGCATCATCCACCTGGCCACCCAGCCGAACGTCATCCTCTGCACCTACGGCGATATGATCCGCGTCACCGGCTCGACCAGCAGCCTGGCCGACGCCCGCGCTGCTGGCGCCGATATCCGCGTCATCTACAGCACGCTCGACGCAGTTCAGATCGCCGTCGGCAACCCGCATCGACAGGTCGTCCTCGCAGCCGTCGGATTCGAAACGACCACCCCCGCAACCGCCATTGCCATCCTCGAAGCCGAGCGCCTCGAGCTCGACAATTTCACGGTTCTCGCCAGCCACAAGTGCATCCTGCCGGCGCTCGAAGCGCTGCTCGACAGCGGCAAGGTCCAGGTCGATGGGTTTGTCTGTCCCGGGCATGTGGCCGTCGTCACAGGCGCGGAAGTCTTCCGCTCGATCGTCCATCGCTACCGCCTGTCGTGCGTGATCACGGGCTTTGAAGGTCCGCAGATCGCCGCGGCGCTGCTGCGCCTGACGGAGCTGCGCCTTGGCGGCATGCCACGCCTGGAAAATCTCTACCCACAAGCCGTCAGCCCCGAGGGCAATCCCCGCGCGCTGGCCGCCATCGCCCGCGTCTTCGAGCCGGTCGATGCCGTCTGGCGCGGGTTGGGCATGCTGCCGGAAAGCGCCCTGGGCATCCGGGCTGCTTTCAGCGAGTTCGACGCCCGACGCCGGTTCGATCTGCCCGAACACGAGCCGCCCGAACCGCGCGGCTGCGTGTGCGGCAGCGTCATCACCGGCAGAGCTTCGCCCGATCAATGCCCGCATTTCGCCGTCGCCTGCACGCCCGCCCATCCGATCGGGCCGTGCATGGTCAGTTCCGAAGGCACCTGTGCCGCATGGTTCAAGTACGCCGCCCATCCCCGGCGCCGTGCGCCCTCACCGCTGCATGAGCAGGAGGTTCCCACGTGAGCCTGATTGAGCACAAGCCGCTTGAGCGCCGCGCCGCCCCCAGCGAGCAGGGCCGCATTATGCTCGCCCACGGCGGCGGAGGTCAGCTCACCGATGAGCTGATCAATCACACGATTCTCCCGCGCCTGGGCAATGCCGATCTGGATGAGCTGCTGGATGCAGCCGAGGTGACGCTCGTCGCAGCCGAGGTCGCACTGACGATCGACAGCTATGTCGTCCAGCCGCTGCAGTTCCCAGGCGGCGACATCGGCCGGCTGAGCATCTGCGGAACTGTCAACGACCTGGCTGTCACCGGCGCCGAGCCGCTGGCCATCGCCCTGAGCATGATCGTGGCGGAGGGGTTTGACCGTCATCTGCTGGGGCAGATTCTCGACTCGGTTCGCGCGACCGCCGACGAAGCTGACGTCCGCGTCGTCACCGGCGATACCAAGGTCGTTCCCGCCACAGCCGCTGACGGCATCTACCTGACCACCGCCGGCATCGGCCGTCGCATCGGCCCGCGCCTGCATCCGCGGCAGATCCGCCCAGGCGATCGCATCCTGATCAACGGCCCGATCGCCGATCACGGCCTGGCGGTCATGCTCGCTCGCGAGATGCCGCACGTGCAAAGCCCGCTGCGCAGCGACATCGCGCCGCTCAACTCGCTGATCCGCCGGATTCTCGAAGATGTGCCGACGGTCGCATTCATGCGCGACCCGACGCGCGGCGGCCTGGCTGGTGTTGTCGCGGAGGTCGCCCAGCGACAGAAGCTGCACGTCACCATCGACGAACGCCAGATCCCGCTTCGGCCGGAGACCTGGCATGCAGCCGAGATGCTCGGCCTGGACCCGCTGGAGGTCGCCAATGAGGGCAAGGTCGTCGCCTTCGTGCGGCCGGACACAGCCGAGCAGGTCCTGCAGATCATGCGAGACCATCCGCTGGGCCGCGAGGCGGCCATCATCGGCCAGGTCGACGACGACGGGCCGCCTGTCTGCGAGGTGCTGACGCGCATCGGCGGCCGACGCGTGCTGCACAAACCATACGGAGAGCAACTGCCCCGCATCTGCTGAGTGGAGAGGACCCGACCATGTCACTTGTGGCTGTCAAACCTTCGCCCCCGTCAAACGACAAACGCTGGAAGATCGTCGACGCCACGATGCGTCGCCACGGCCATGAGCCGCGGGCGCTGATCGAGACGCTGCACACCGTGCAGGAGACATTCGGCTATCTCGACGATCAGGCGCTGCGATACGTGGCCCTGTCGCTGCGGACGCCGCTGTCGAAAGTCTACGGCGTCGCGACGTTCTATCACTTTTTCACGCTCAAGCCGCAGGGCGAGCATGCGTGCGTCGTGTGCATGGGCACCGCCTGCTACATCAAGGGCGCGCCGCAGCTCCTGGAGGCGATCGGCCAGAAATACGGCATCAAGCCGGGGCAGACGACGGCGGACAACCGCCTGTCGCTGCTGACGGCGCGCTGCGTCGGATCGTGCGGGTTGGCGCCTGCTGTCGTCTTTGATGGCGAGGTCGTCGGGCGCCTGGACAAGTCCGACACGTTGGCACGGATCGAGAAGCTCATCTGCGCCAAGCCGGCGGAGGTGCAGCATGACACCTGAGGAACTGCAGAAGGTCGCGATCATCGAGCAGGAGTCGCAGGAGCAGTACGACCATCGCATTCACGTCTGCATGGCGGCGGGGTGCCTCAGCAACAGGGCGGATCTGGTCAAGCAGCAGCTTGAGAAGCAGATCGCCGCCAACGGCCTGGAGCGGCGATGCACGGTCAAGGGCGTCGGCTGCATGGGATTGTGCGCCGCCGGCCCGCTGGTGAGCATCCAGCCGAAGGGCATCATGTACCAGGAGGTCAAGCCGACTGACGCGCCGGACATCATCCAGACGCTGGATAAGGCGCCGATCGAACGCCTCCGCTGCGATACCGCCATGCCGTTCTTCAAGGAGCAGAAGAAGGTCGTGCTGGAGAACTGCGGGCTGATCGATCCGGAGCGGGTGGAGGAATACATCGCCGTCGGTGGCTATCAGGGCTTGCTCAAGGCTCTGACGGAGATGCAGCCGGCGGAGGTTATCGAGGAGGTGACGCGCAGCGGCCTGCGCGGACGCGGTGGTGCGGGATTTCCCACCGGCCTGAAGTGGAGCACCGTTGCCAAGGCCCAGCATCCCGATGGCCGCAAGTTCGTTATCTGCAATGCCGACGAGGGCGACCCGGGCGCATTCATGGACCGAAGCGTCCTTGAGAGCGATCCGCATCGCATCCTCGAAGGCATGGCCATCGCCGCGTACGCGGTGGGGGCGACGCAGGGGTATCTGTATGTGCGAGCCGAGTATCCGCTGGCGGTGAAGCGCCTCAAACAGGCGATCCGCCAGGCCGAGCGGCTGGCGCTGCTGGGCAACAACATCTTCGGCACGCCGTTCAGCTTCAATGTCGACATCCGCCTGGGAGCGGGGGCGTTCGTGTGCGGCGAAGAGACGGCCCTGATCGCCAGCATCGAAGGCAAGCGCGGCCAGCCGCGGCCCAGGCCGCCGTTCCCGGCTGAGAGCGGGCTATGGGGTTGTCCGACGCTGATCAACAACGTCGAGACGTTTGCCAACATCCCGCCGATTCTTCGCAACGGCGGCGAGTGGTTCGCGCAGATCGGCACGGAAAAGAGCAAGGGCACGAAGGTCTTCGCGCTGGCCGGCCGCGTGAAGAACACCGGCTTGATCGAGGTTCCAATGGGTATTCCGCTGCGGCGGATTATCTTCGACATCGGCGGGGGGATTCCAGACGGACGGAAGTTCAAAGCCGTGCAGACCGGCGGTCCCAGCGGCGGCTGCCTGCCCGAGCGGTTCCTGGACATGCCGGTGGACTACGAGTCGCTGATGCAGGCCGGCTCGATCATGGGCTCCGGCGGCATGATCGTCATGGATGACACATCATGCATGGTGGATGTCGCGCGATACTTCATGGAGTTCTGCATGAGCGAATCGTGCGGCAAGTGTGTGCCATGCCGCGTCGGCACGGCGCAGATGCATGACCTGCTGGTCAAGATCATCGAGAAGCGCGCCACCGACAGCGATGTGCGCCTGCTCAACGAACTGTGCGACATGGTCCAGTCGACCAGCCTCTGCGGGCTGGGACAGACCGCGCCCAACCCCGTGCTCAGCACGCTGCGCTACTTCCCTGAGGAGTACGAGGCGCTGGTCCAGGCCGGCCGCGAGCGCGAAGCGGCGGGTTCCAACGGCTCAGCCATGCACGTCGCGCCGCAGCTCAAGCCCAACTCCACCCAGCCGCAAGCTCATGTCGATTCGGAGGTGACCCCATGACCCGTCCTTCCGTTCCCAAGCCCGCAGGCGTCGCCCAGCCGCAGGTCGTGACGCTCCGCATCGACGGACGCGATGTCAGCGCCCGCTCGGATGAGACGATCCTGTCGGTTGCGCGGCAAAACAGGATCGACATCCCGACGCTGTGCTACCTGGATGGCCTGTCCGGCTGGGGGGCCTGCCGGCTGTGCCTGGTCGATATCAAGGGCACGCCCAAGCTCCTGCCGGCGTGCGTGACGCTCGTCCGCGAGGGCATGGAGGTGACGACCGACTCGCCGCGCCTCCAGAAGTACCGGCGGATGGTGCTCGAATTGCTGTTTTCCGAGCGGAATCACGTCTGCAGCGTGTGCGTCTCCAACGGCAAGTGCGAGCTGCAGGCGATGGCCCAGCGGCTGGGCATGACACACGTGTCGCTGCCGTACCGCTATCCGCGGCTGGAGTTCGACTCCAGCAACGACCTGTTCCGCATGGATCACAACCGCTGCATCCTCTGCACGCGCTGCGTTCGGGTGTGCGATGAGATCGAAGGCGCGCACACGTGGGACTGCCGCGGACGTGGCATCGAGACGCGGATCATCAGCGATCTGAACGAGCCGTGGGGCGAATCGAGCACCTGCACGCGCTGCGGCAAGTGTGTCAACGTCTGCCCGACCGGGGCGCTCAGCCAGAAGGGCACGGCTGTCGCCGAGATGACCAAGCGCGTGACGTTCCTCCCGTACCTGACCCTGATGAGGAATAGCGATGAACCGTAACGCCAAGGACAAGCCCGCCGCGACGAAGGCGCGCGTCGCCACCATCTGGCTGGACGGCTGCTCCGGCTGCCACATGTCGTTCCTCGATATGGACGAGCGGCTGCTGGCGTTGGCTGAGCAGATCGAGCTGGTCTACAGCCCGCTGGTCGACCAAAAGGAGTTTCCTCCGCAGGTGGATGTCGCCATCGTCGAAGGGGCCGTCGCCACCGATGAAGACATCGAGAAGATGCGCCTGGTGCGATCGCGCACGAAGGTGCTGATCGCTCTGGGCGACTGCGCGGTAACAGGCAATGTGCCGTCCATGCGCAACAGTATCCCGGTCGAGGATGTGTTCGATCGCGCATATCGGGACAACGCGCAGCTTCAGCCGCAGCGGCCGGCGACGAACCTGCCGGTGCTGCTGGAGCGCGTGCGGCCGGTGCACGAGGTGGTCAAGGTGGATGTACACATCCCCGGCTGCCCGCCGCCGGCGGATGCGATCTTCTACATCATCAGCGAACTGCTGGCCGGCCGGACGCCCGATGTCGCAGCCGTTACGCGTTTCGGCAAATGAGTGTCATCGTCTGTGCGCACCACACAGCCCAGGATCACAGCCATGCCCCGCGAGATTGAAATCAACCCGGTCACACGCATCGAAGGCCATGCCAAGATCACGCTCAAGCTCGATGACAACGGCGTGGTGAGTGACGCGCTGTTCCACGTCACGCAGTTTCGCGGGTTCGAGAAGTTCTGCGAAGGCCGGCCGATGACCGAGATGCCTTCGCTGATGGCGCGCACCTGCGGCATCTGCCCGGTCAGCCATCTGATGGCCGCCAGCAAGGCCTGCGACCAGTTGCTGGCTGTCAACATCCCGCCAACAGCCGACAAGCTGCGGCGGATCATGAACCTCGCGCAGATCGTGCAGTCGCACGCGCTGAGCTTCTTCCATCTGTCCAGCCCGGACCTGCTGATGGGGATGGATGCTAATCCGGCGAAACGTAACATCTTCGGCGTGCTCGGCGAGTATCCACAGCTTGCAAAGGACGGTATCCGTTTGCGCGCCATCGGGCAGACGGTCATCGAGATCCTCGGCGGCAAGCGGATCCATCCGGCATGGACGGTTCCCGGCGGCGTCAACGCGCCCCTCACGCCGGAGAAGCATCAGCAGATCTCCCAGCTCATGCCCGAGGCGCTGGAAATCGCCCAGCGGACGCTGGTGTGGTTCAAGCGGAATCTGTCGCGATTCAGCGAGGAAGCCGCGGCATTTGGCAATTTTCCGACCTACTTCCTGGGCCTGGTGACGCCGACCGGCGGGCTGGAGCATTACGACGGCCTCCTGCGGGTCGTCGACGCGCGCGGACAGATCGTCGAGGACATGGTGCCACCGGAGCGGTATCTGGACATCATTGCCGAAGCGGTCGAGCCGTACTCGTTCATGAAGTTCCCGTATCTCAAGGCCCTGGGATATCCGCAGGGGATCTATCGCGTCGGGCCGCTGGCGCGGCTGAACATCATCGACCACGTCGGCACGCCGCTGGCGGATCAGGAGTGGGCGGAGTTCCGCGAGATGCACCGCGGGCCGGTGCTCAGCAGCTTCCACTATCACTATGCGCGGCTGATCGAGATCCTGTACGGCGTCGAGCGGATCATGGAGCTGCTGGCGGACAAGGACATCATGAGCCCGCGGGTGCGCGCCCGTGCGCGGCCCAATCGTGATGAGGGGATCGGCGTCACCGAAGCGCCGCGCGGGACGATCATGCATCACTACCGCATCGACGAGCATGGGCTGGTCACCTGGGCCAACCTGATCATCGCGACTGGGCACAACAATCTGGCGATGAACCGTGGCGTGCTGCAGGTGGCCAGGCACTTTGTCGACGGCTCGAAGATCCAGGAGGGGATGCTCAACCGCGTTGAAGCCGTCATCCGCTGCTACGACCCGTGCCTGAGCTGCGCAACGCATGCCTATGGGCAGATGCCGATGCGCATCGAGCTGCGCAGCGCAACGGGCGAGCTGCTCGACCAGGTCGGGAGATAGACCGATGGACCCGCGCCGCGTGCTGGTGATCGGGTATGGCAACACGCTGCGGGGTGATGACGGCATCGGCCCGGCGGTGGCGGAGGCGGTCCAGCGGTCGGTTGTGGGGATCGATGTGCGGATGATGCACCAGCTCACGCCGGAGCTGGCGGAGGATCTGGCCCACGCGGAGGTGGCGGTGTTCGTGGATGCGGCTGACGGTCAGCCGCCGGGGACGGTGCGGGTGATCGAGGTCGAGGGGCCCCCCGTGGCGCGGCGGGAAGGCTCGCATACCGTGGATCCGGGCTGGCTGATCCGCATAACCAATGTTTTATACGGACGTTCGCCACGCGCATTTGCGGTTCTTGTCGGCGGAATGGATTTCGAGCTCGATGCCGGGCTTAGCCCCGCGGCTCTCCAGGGCGTGAAAGAGGCGCATGACCGCATCGTTGCCCTGCTTGCGGAAATCGGCCTGCCCGTCATGCCTCCAAGCCCAAACGACACCGAGAATCGCGGGCAGGGGCCTCCATCCCGTTGGTCTTGTTACACGCCCCAGCCTCACCTGAAGGGGAGATCGGGGGATCCTGCGACCAACAATCCGTAATTTTCTGCGCAGGGTTGGGTGATCTGTCGCGTACACTGCCACGGGAGGCGCCGGAGGCCTCTGTGGAGGCAGCAGCTACAGATCATGTTCAAACCTGCAAAGACATTGGCGGCATTGGTTCTTGGAGCGTCGCTCGTCGCCGCTCCGTCACACGTTCTGGCGCAGGCTGGGCAACAACAGCCCGCTGAGGTCCAGACGGGGCAGGAGCGGATTGTCCTCCGCGTCCACACGCTCAAAGACAAGGGCATGAACAACATGGACTCCCACCGCGTGCTCGCGCCTGAGGGATGGAGTGTTGAAGGCGGCGGCTGGTGGCCGGCGCCGCAGTACTTCAAGACGCTGCCCAGCCAGGACATCAAGGTCACCGCGCCCGACGGCCGGCAGGTCCATGTCGGCCCGGGCCTGGCGCTGACGGACATCCGCTTGTCGCCGATGGTCGCCCAGCAGCTTGGCGTGGCTCCGCCGCGCGAAGGGAGCATCGACGGCGGATTTCTGGTGATGGGCATGCCCGACAACCTGCCCGGCTGGCAGCAGTGGCTTCAGAACCGCACACTGCCACAGGCGTTTCCTACGGCGCGCAACATCCGCGTGACGCATGTCACCGTGATCCCCGAGCTGACGGAGCTGATGCGGCGCCAGCTCGAGCCGATCCGTCAGCAGCAGGCGCAGCTCAACCAACAGATGCAGATGATGGGCGGCGGCATGAGCAACTTCTGCGACGCAGCCGTGCTGGCGGCGCACTGCACGTATGAGATGGACGGCCGCCAGTGGGAACAGTTGTTCATCTACGGCATCGCGTTCCTCGGAACGGACTCGCAGATGGGCCGGCAGATCTGGTGGAGCGTCGAGCCGAACATCGGCTTCCGCGCCCCAGCCGGCCAGCTCGACGCGAACATGACGCTCATGATGGCGATTGCCAATTCCGTCGCCCCCACGCCCGAGTGGGCCCGCATGAAGTCCGATCACATCGGCAAGATGAACGAGATCTCCGCCCGCGGCGCGGCTGAGCGCAGCCGGATCATCGCGCAGTCCAATCGCGAGATCAGCCGGATCATCAACGACGGCTACGCCGCCCATCAGCGGACCATGGACGAAACGCACCGCAAGGTGATCAACGGTATCCGCGGCGTTGAGGAGTACGTCGATCCGAGCCAGGAATACCCCGTACAACTGCCGCAGCACTATCAGCACGTCTTCGGCAGCGGCAACGGCGAGTACATCCTGACCAACGATCCGATGTACAACCCCAACGCCGACCAGGCTTTCAATAATCGCAACTGGGATCCGCTGAAGGTCTACCAACCGCAGCAGTGATCCGTTCGAGATCGACGCGATCGAAAGCGCGGGTGAGGCTGACAGTTGGCTTCATCCGTGTTTTTGTCATTGGTCATTTGTCACTTGTCACTCGCCGCAACCCGTTGCCGAACCTCCACTGCTGACTGCACGCCGCTGACTGATCCGCTGCCTGCCGCCTGCTGACCGATTACATGATCGCCGCCAGGAAGATGATGCCGCCGATGGCGCCGCAGATGATGCCCGCGATGGCCATGCCGCGGCCGCCGCCTTCGACGCCGCTTTGGCTGAGCTGCACCAGGCCGATGATGCCGAAGATGATCGCGAGGATCGGTGTGATGACCGTGCAAAATGCTGGGATGCTGATGATCCCCAGCACGAGGCTGGCGACGCAGAATCCGTTGCTCGTGCCGGCGGCTTCGAGGGTCGTGCCCTCCATGGTGAAGGGCATGCCGCAGGCACGGCAGTTGTTGGCGGTGATGGCGCTCAGTGCCGCGCAGCGCGGGCATTTGATCTGCCGCTGGCCGCTGGCATCGCGAACGATCTGCGGGGCGCGATCGCCGGCGGCTGCGTAGGCGTGAACTGGATGGGGATCCTGCTTGATGATCTTGCCGGTCATCGGATCGATGAGCCGGCCGTATCGGTCGAGGATGGGGATGATGATCGTGTTGCCACAGGTGGGGCACTGGCCCTCCTGGGCAGCCATCGCTTCGATGGCTTCCAGGCGGCTGGAGCAGTAGCCGCAGTTGAAGCCGTACCGCTTGCCGCCGGCGCGCGGCTGAAATGCCGCCCCGGGCGCCGATGGCCTGGTCGCAGTGCTGGCGGCGGCTGCGGCTGCCACCGGGGCATTGGCTGGAACGCGCAGCGTTGACATGCAGGTCGGGCAGCGCACAAGTTGACCGGCCTGATGCTCTTCAGCCGAGAGCTGCGTCTTACAAGCGTGGCAGGGAAAAACGATCATGAACCCTGCAAAAATGGTATGCCCGCGAGGTAGATTTGCAAAGTCTTTGTGCGTGGCGAACTGGCTGCGGCGCCGAATTCGCGTCACAACGCCGCCCAGCATCCCAACCACCAATACTGTGCCGGCGAACTCGCCAAGCGGCGGCTGTGCGGCAACTGTGCGCAGAACAGCGCCCGCGGCCGTTCAGACCGCGGGCGCCGGAGGAGGACTTGAAGCTCGTCAGAATGCGGCTTATTGGGCGCGGTTGAAGCGCTCCTCAGCCACCTTCCAGTTGACGACATTCCAGAACGCATCCAGGTAGTCCGGACGGCGGTTCTGGTACTTCAGATAATAGGCATGCTCCCACACGTCGCAGCCGATGATCGGGAACGCGCCGAACATGATCGGCGAATCCTGATTGGCTGTGCTCATCACTTCGAGCTTGTCGCCTTTCTTGACCAGCCAGGCCCAGCCCGAGCCGAAGCGCGTCGTGCCGGCGGTCTTGAAGGCTTCCTTGAACTTGTCGAACGACCCGAAGGTCTGGTCGATCGCCTTGGCGAGATTGCCGATCGGCTGATTGCCCGGCCGATCCTTGGGGTTCAGGATCTCCCACCAGAGGTTGTGGTTGTGAACGCCACCGCCGTTGTTCCGGACAGCCGTGCGGATGTCCTCGGGCACAGCCGCGCACTCATTGGCCAGCAGTTCGTGCAGCGGACGGCCATCCAGCTCCGGATGCTTCTGGATCGCGTTGTTGAGGTTCGTGACGTAGGTGGCGTGATGCTTGCCGTGATGGATTTCCTGCGTCTTTGCGTCCATGTGCGGCTCGAGTGCATCAGGCGCAAAGGGAAGCGGTGGCAATTGCCAGGGCATAACGGTCTCCTTCCGTAGTTAAGCCAAGGTGAAACGAATCAGATTCCTAGCGTGCTCTGGGCAAGAGTATGCCTCAGCGGGGCAACGGTCAATGTTTGATCCGATCGAGCGGGGCGATTGCGCCGGCTAAATCAATCGAACAGGCCCTTGTCGGGCGGTTTGGGTGGAGGCGGCGCCGCTGCGGGGGCGATGCATTCGGGCGTGTCGTTGTGCGGGCTGTTGACCAGGTGCGAAACAGGCCGCGCAACGAGCTGATCGGCTGGGTAGGGGCGCAGCAGAGGCAGGAGATCGTCGGGATCGGCGTCGCCATCGCTGAGCCATTGCGGGAAGGACTCCGGCTGAAGGATGACGGGCATGCGGTCATGGATTGGCGCCATCATCTCGTTGGCATCCGTGGTGATAACGGCTGCGGTGCGCAGCTCGTTGCCCTTGTCGTCGATCCAGTGTTCCCAGATGCCGGCGAAGGCAAACAGGCGACCATCGACGCGCGTGATGTACATGGGCTGTTTGCCGCGTCCGCCCGGCTGGGCCCGCCATTCGTAGAAACCGTCAGCCGGGATGAGGCATCGCCGCCGCTTGAAGGCGTTCTTGAACGCCGGCTTGGCGGCAATGCTCTCGGCGCGGGCATTGATCATGCGATTGCCGATGGTCGGATCCTTGGCCCAGGCGGGAACCAGCCCCCACAGCAGGTGGGTGTAGCGATCGGGCTGATCATTGGTGACAGCCAGGATTGGCTGGGAGGGGGCGATGTTGTACCGGCTGACCGCCTGCGACGGCGGCGGGGCGACCCACGGGAACAGGTCGGTCAGATCGGCAAGCTTGATGAGCGTGTATCGGCCGCACATGGGACAGAGGGCCATTATAGGCCGAAAGTGGAAGCGACAGGGCGAAGAAACGCCGATCCGGCAAGGCTGCGCGGGTCATGGTGGCGCGGGCTTCACTGCGATTGCCGCTGCGCGTTCGGTTCCGGCAGGCAATAGCCTGCCCTACGCCGGGCGTGAACGCGTTCTCGCTGGATCGCGGGCGGGGACGCCGGCGCCTCTTGCGGGGGTCTACTCCTGCGCCTCGATGCCGAGGTCCTTGACCTTCTTATTGAGCGTGTTGCGGTTGATGCCGAGGAAGTCAGCCGCCTTGGTCTTGACGCCGCCGCAGCGCGCCAACGCCCGTTCGATGAGCGCGGCTTCGATCTGGTCGATGACGAGCTGATGGATCTGCCCCTCGCGCAGCTCGTAATCCTGCACGGCCTGATCCGCCAGGCGCCGAACGAGCGTTTCGATCGATTCGCTGCTCTGCGTCTGCCGTCGCTGCTGAGCGAACATGCGGATGCTCAGCGGCAGCAGGTCTTCGGTGAAGTCCTCGTCCCGCGACAGAACAACCGCCCGCTCGATCGCGTTCTCCAGCTCGCGCACGTTGCCCGGCCAGGGGTAGCGCATCAGGATATTGAGCATGTCGCGGCTGATGCGGCGCAGGCAGCGGTTGTTGATCTGGTTGTACTTATCGAGGAAGTGGTCGATCAGCGTCGGGATATCCTCGCGGCGGTTGCGCAGCGGCGGCAGGTAGATGCTGACGACGTTCAGGCGATAGAACAGGTCCTCGCGGAAGCGCCCGCGCGCCACTTCCTCCTGCAGATCGACGTTGGTCGCGGCGATGACGCGGACATCCACCTTGATGGTGGCGGTGTCGCCGACACGCTCGAACTCGCGCTCCTGCAGGACGCGCAGGAGCTTGACCTGGAGCTGCGGCTCCATGGTGCCGATCTCGTCGAGGAAGATTGTGCCGCCGTCGGCGGCTTCGAAGCGGCCGACCTTGTCGCGGATCGCGCCGGTGAAGCTGCCTTTGACATGACCGAACAGCTCGGATTCGAGCAGGGTGCTCGCCATGGCGCCGCAATTGACGCGGACGAACGGTCGATCGCGCCGCGGTGAATTGTAGTGCACCGCTTTGGCGATCATTTCCTTGCCGGTGCCGGTCTCGCCCAGCAGGAGCACCGTCGCCCGGCTGTTGGCGACCTGAGCCACAGTGGCGAAGACTTCGTGCATGGCTGGCGAGTCGCCGACGATGTTCTCGAAGCGATAGCGGTCGCGGACCTGGGCTCGGAGCTGGGCGTTTTCCTCCAGCAGCTCTTCCTTCTGGCGCATGACCATCCGGTTGATCTGGATGGCCTGGCCGAGGAAGGCGGCGATGATGTCCAGGAAGCGACGGTCAGCCTGGAGCTGCTCGATGGGGGTGAGGGGCTTGTCGACGGACAAAGCGCCGGCTGTGCGACCTTCGATCTTGATCGGGACGCACAGGAAGCTGACGCGGTCTTCGCTGTCGGGATGGAAGCGGCCTGTGCGGTTGAGAAAGTCCGGCTCCTTGCGGATGTCGGGGATGACTCTCGGCCGGCCGGTGGCGACGACGTTGCCGGTAATACCTTCGCCCAAGGCATATCGGGCTCGGTCGATCTCCTCTCGCGTAAGGCCGACTGCTGCTTCTGTGCGCAGCCGCCCGGTGGACTCGTCCAGCAGCACCAGGGTCCCCCGGTGCATATGTAACGTATCTGAAACGATTTGCATGATTTGCTGGAAGGCTTGGCGGAGATCCAGCGTGGAGGAGAGGATTGCACCAACCTGCGTTAGAATGTCGATTTCCTGGTCACGCAGCGAATTGTATGCCCCAACATTAGGCGTGATGTCCGTCATATTGCTTCAAGTGTACGCGGCGATGCTTTATCAGGCAAAGGGGATTTCCAGCCTGCGCTTCTCGTGACGGGCGGATGTGTGTATGGTGGAGGTTATGCCGAGCAGTACGGTCGAGGACTACCTCAAGCAGATCTATCTGGAGCAACAGCGGGACCCGGACTCGCTGGTCTCGCTGGGGCGGCTGGCCAGTGCATTGACGGTGACGCCCGGGACGGTGACCAGCATGGTCAAGACGCTGGCGGACTCGGGCCTGGTCAGCTATGAGCCGCGCTCGGGCGTCCGCCTGACGGGCGGGGGCGAGCAGTTGGCGCTGCACGTGCTGCGCCGGCATCGGCTGGTCGAACTGCTCCTGGTACGCGTCCTCGGGCTGGATTGGTCGGAGGTCCACGAGGAAGCTGAGGAGCTCGAGCATGCCATCTCCGAGAAGGTGCTGGCCCATATCGACAAGCTGCTGGGCCATCCGCAGTTCGACCCGCATGGCGATCCGATTCCCAGCGCTTCGGGCAAGCTGCCGCCACCGCCGCAGACGATGCGCCTCAATCAGTGCGAGGGCGGCAGGCAGGTGCGTATCGCCCGCATCGAGGATCAGGAAGAGTCCTTTCTGCGCTTCGCCAAGCGCAAGGGCCTCGTGCCGGGCGCGACGCTCTCGGTCATCGAGATGAACGAGGAAGCCGATTCGCTGACGCTGCAGGTCGAAGACGGCTCGACACTGACGATCGGCTCAGCCGCGGCGCACAAGATCCTCGTGCATTGATCCGCGCGGCACGCGCAGGTTGTATCCAACAGCAGACGGGTCATGACCCAGCCGACCGACACGATCTACTGCTCCGGCTGCAGCCACCGCCTCAGCGTTCAGGACGCCCCGACGTGCCCCAACTGCGGCAAGCGTTTCAACCCCGAATGCCCGCTGACCTACAGCAATGTGCCGTTCGATCCGACCTACTTCGAACGGCGATCGCGCCAGCATTTTGTCCTCTACGTCGCGCTGTGGGCGGTGGTCTTCGTGGTCGTCGGATTCTTCGTATGGGCGGGGGTGTATGCGGTGTTGAATTGGTGACGGGGGAGAAGACAGAAGGTGGTCGGTGGCCGACTTTCACGCATCAATCACCAATCATCACTCATCCCCCGTCCCCCTGTGCCTTGTCGCCTCGACATGTTAAAGTGCTTCGGCCTTGAGAAAACGGATTGCCATACTCGGATCAACCGGATCGATCGGGTGTAACGCACTGCAGGTGATCGAGCATCTCGGACCGCCCTATGCGGTCGCGGGCCTGAGCGGGCACACGCAGGGGACCAAGCTGCTGGAACAGGTGAAGCGCCATCGTCCGGCGGCTGTTGCCGTCACGGACGAAGCGACAGCGGAGCAGGTCGCGCCCGACGTCGCGGCTGCGGGCGCAACGCTCTATCGCGGTCCATCGGGCCTGGTGCAGATGGTCCAGCGGGAAGATGTCGACATCGTCCTGGCGGCGATCGTCGGGGCGGCGGGCCTGCCGGCTGTGCTGCAGGCGGTCCAGTCGGGCAAGACGATCGCACTGGCCAACAAGGAAGCGCTCGTCGTCGCCGGCTCGCTGCTGGTTCCCGAGGCGCGGCGACGGGGCGTCTCACTGCTGCCGGTCGATTCCGAGCACTCGGCGATCTTCCAGGCGATGCTGGCGGGGCGGCGGGACGAAGTCCGTCGCGTAATCCTGACAGCCAGCGGCGGGCCGTTCCGCACGTGGGATGCCGACCGAATCGCGCATGCGACGGTCGAAGAAGCCCTGGCTCATCCCACCTGGAACATGGGGGGCAAGATCACGATCGACTCAGCCACGATGTTCAACAAGGGGCTGGAGCTGATCGAAGCCTGCTGGCTTTTCGATCTGCCGCCCAGCATGGTTGAGATCGTCATCCATCCGGAGTCGATCGTGCATTCGATGGTCGAGTTTGTGGATGGGTCCGTCCTGGCGCAGCTCTCCCCGCCGGACATGAAGACGCCGATCCAGTATGCCTTAACCTATCCCAACCGCCGCAACGGCATCAGCCGGCGGCTGGACCTTTCCGAGGCCTTTTCCCTGCACTTCGAGCCGCCCGATCCCGAGAAGTTTCCCGCACTTCGCCTGGCCTATGACGTAGCAGAGATGGGCGGTACGGCTGGTGCGGTGATGAACGCTGCCAACGAAGTTGCGGTTTCTGCGTTCCTGGCTGGTAATATCGCCTTTGGGGAGATTTGGCGGGTGGTTGGCGGTACAATTTCCCGGCACCGCCTACAGCCGCAGCCGTCGCTGGACGATCTGCTGGAAGCGGATCGTTGGGCGCGTCAGACCGCCACTGAGGCGATCAAGGAAATCCGGCAGCAAGCATCTGCCATTTAACCCGTGTCCGCCATAAACTGTCTTGCCCGGCGGATTAACGAACCTGACCCAACTCTGGTAACGCGACTATGGATCTCTTCACCGTCTGGATCTTCCTGCTGCTGGTTTTCGGCTTCGGGTTTGTGGTCTTCTTCCATGAGTTGGGGCACTTCCTGGCCGCCAAGTGGGCGGATGTGCGGGTGGAGCAGTTTGCAGTGGGGTTCGGTCATGCGTTGCTGGCGTGGCGGAAGGGCATCGGTCTGCGCATCGGCAGCACCCGTGCCGAGACGGACCGCCGCATCCGCGAGCACATCAACCAGAAGTACGGCCGCGAGATTGCCGAACCCAGCGTCCGGCAGATCGCCGAAGCCGAAAAGGAACTGGGCATCGGCGAAACTGAGTATCGCATCAACTGGATCCCCCTGGGCGGCTACGTGAAGATGCTCGGCCAGGACGATCTGCGTCCCAACGCCGAAGCCGACGACCCGCGGGCCTATAACCGCAAGTCGGTCGGCGCGCGGATGGTGATCGTCTCCGCCGGCGTCATCATGAACGTGATCCTCGCGGCGATCGGGTTCATGGTGCTTTTCCTCGTGGGCTTCAATGCCCCAGCGCCGGTCGTCGGAGCCATCATTCCCGATTCTCCCGCGCAGTATGCTGTCAATGAGCAGGGCGAGATCGATCCGCTGCAGGTCGGCGATGAAATCCTCTCGCTCAACGGCACGCGGACGCACGACTTCACCAAGGTCTTCCTGAATGCGGCGCTTCTCGACGCTGATGAGCCGGCCAAGCTCGAAGTCCGCCGCACCGACGGCACCGTCGAGGTCCTGACCATCCAGCCGAGGAAGCATCGTGAACTACCTACGCAATTTCTCGAGCTGGGCATCAGCCAGCAGGGCATCCGCGAGCTGCGCGGCCTGGACAAGTGGGGGCCCGAAGCCGAGAACGAAAAGCTCCGGCGCATGGTTCCGGATGCGATGTTCGCCATCGAGCCGGGGGACGTGATCGTCGAGGTCAACGGCCAGCCGATCGACAACCCGCGCATGCAGTATCCCGTCTTTGAGCAGGCCCTGCAGACGGGTAAACCGGTCACGCTGGCTGTCCGCAACGACCAGGGCCAGACGCGGCAGGTCGTCGTCCAGCCGCAGTTCATGCCGCCTTTCGGCGAAACGCCGCTGAACTTCCTGGGCCTGATCCCGCGAACGCAGGTCACGACGATCGCATCGGAGAAGTCGCCCGCGCTCGACAAGATCTTCCCCGGCGACGTTGTGCTTGCGATCCAGACCGAACAGCAGACCCTTTACACGCCGACAGCGGACGAAGTCCGGGACAGCCTCAGCACAGCGGGCAAAGAGGGTAAGCAGGTCGTGCTGACGGTCCTGCGGAACGGTCAGACGATCGAGGTCGGGCCGCTGGTGCCCAATCAGATGGTTGCTCCTGGGCAGTATGGCCTGGGCATCGGCCTGGGCTATGACGATGCACACGCGGTTGTGTCCGCCGTTGCAAAGAACTCGGCTGCCGAGGGTGCAGGCGTGCCCGCGGAGGCGACGATCACAGGCGTCAACGGCCAGGCTGTGCAGAGCTGGCATGACGTACACCGCCTGCTGCGCGAAGCGCCGGCCGATCAGCCGGTCCAGATCGCGTGGGTCATGCCCGACGGCCAGGCCGGTCAGGCCACGCTGGAACCGACCGCCGACGAACGGACGTTTGTCAGCAACCTCCGCTACACGCACAGCCTTCAGCTCGCGGAGCGGCGCGAAATTCGCAAGACCACCAACCCCGCCCTGGCGGCGTGGTGGGGGGTGACGGAGACGCGCGACTTCATCCTGCAGTTCTATGTCACACTCAACCGCATGTTCACCGGCGAGATCAGCTACAAGAACATGATGGGCCCGGTGGGAATCTTCCACGCCGGCACGAAGATCGGCGAACGTGGGTATGACTGGCTGCTGTGGTTCCTGTGCATGATCAGCGCGAACCTGGCGGTGGTGAACTTCCTGCCGATTCCGATCGTCGATGGCGGCCTGTTCACGTTCCTGATCCTTGAGAAGATCCAGGGCAAGCCGCTGTCGCCCAAGGCGCAGTCGATCGCCCAGGTGGTCGGGCTGGCGCTGCTGCTGGGCATTTTCCTGCTGGTGACGTACCAGGATATCTCCCGCATGTTCCTGATCTGACCTGCGGTCAGCCGCATATGACGCCGGGACACACAGACCCCTCTGCGTGTTTCGGCGTCTTGGCTTGGGCGGGGCGCCGGCGGCATCGAGTTCCGCTTTGACGCTGCGTGACGCGGCAATTAGCATACGCACAACCACTCCATCGACGCGCGCTAATCGGGAAGGAGCATTGCATGACACCGCAGCAGGTGCTCAAGCTGATCAAAGACGAAAACATCAGGTTCATCGACCTGCGTTTCATGGATTTCCCCGGCTTGTGGCAGCACCTTTCTCTGCCCGTCAGCGAGCTGTCGCTGGACAGCTTCACCAACGGGTTCGGGTTTGACGGATCGAGCATCCGCGGCTGGCAGGCGATCAATGAGAGCGACATGCTCCTAATTCCGGTCGCCGATACAGCCAAGATCGACCCGTTCCTGCAGCATCCGACGGTGTCGATGATCTGCGACGTGCGCGACCCGATCACCAAGAAAGAGTACAGCCGCGATCCCCGCTCCATCGCGCGCAAGACCATCGCCTATCTCAAGAGCAGCCGCATCGCCGATACGGCCTACTTCGGTCCGGAGCTGGAGTTCTTCATCTTCGACAACGTCTGGTACGACCAGGGGATCAACTACGCCAAGTACTTCGTCGACAGCCGCGAGGGCATCTGGGGTCGCGGCGACGAAGAGCCGACCAATCTCGGCTACAAGATCCGCCTGAAGGAAGGCTACTTCCCCACGCCGCCGATGGACACGATGCAGAACATCCGTGCCGAGATGGTGGCGACGCTGATCGACCTGGGCATCCCGGTCGAGGCGCACCACCACGAGGTGGCGACCGGCGGGCAGTGCGAGATCGACATGCGTTACCAGGACCTGGTGACCATGGCCGACAACGTCATGCTCTACAAATACGTCGTGAAGAACGTGGCCGCCCGTCACGGCAAGGTCGCGACCTTCATGCCCAAGCCGCTGTTCCAGGACAACGGCAGCGGCATGCACGTGCATTTCTCGCTGTGGAAGGGCAACAAGCCCCTGTTCGCCGGCAACAAGTACGCCGGGCTCAGCCAGCTCGGCCTGTACGCCATCGGCGGGATTCTCAAGCACGCCCGCTCGCTATGCGCGTTCACCAATCCGACGACCAACAGCTACAAGCGACTGGTCCCCGGATATGAGGCGCCGGTGAACCTCGTCTACTCCAGCCGTAACCGCTCGGCTGCCATCCGAATCCCGATGTACAGCGACAATCCCAAGACCAAGCGGCTGGAGTTCCGCTGCCCGGATTCGTCGTGCAACCCGTATCTGGCGTTCAGCGCGATGGTCATGGCAGCGATCGACGGCATCCAGAACCAGATCGACCCAGGCGATCCGCTCGACAAGGACATCTACCACCTGACGGCTGCCGAGTACGAGAAGATCGGCTCGGCCCCAGCCGACCTCGAAGAGGCCCTCGACGCCCTGGAAGAGGATCATGAATACCTGCTGAACGGCGACGTGTTCACAGCCGACGTGATCCACTACTGGATCAAGTACAAGCGAGAGAACGAGGTCGACGCCCTCCGCGTCCGCCCGCATCCGTACGAGTTCTGCATGTACTTCGACATCTGACGCGCCCCTTGGGTGGGGTGTGTCAGCCGCGGCAGGTCAGACGGCGATCGACGGGACCGTGCGCCCCCGTGGGCATATGGCAATGTGCCCCCGATGTCCCACGCGCCTCATCGGCTCCCCCATATCAGGAGCCGCGCAAGCCCAAATCGCGCCATCCATGGGACATCGCCGCCGGTTTGGGTTATATTTCCCCGGAATCGACCACCAGCAATTTGCTACCAAGTTGTCTTCCCAAAGGGAGGTTGCCTCGAACATGCCTGCTTCACCTTCCGTGCACGCCGCGCGTTTCATCCATGAGCCGGCACGTGACGTGCCCGTGATTGCCGAATGCGACATCTGCGTGCTGGGCGGAAGCTGCACGGGCCTCTTTGCAGCCGTGCGCGCAGCGCGGCTGGGGGCGCGCGTGGTGATCGTGGAGCAGGGCGGCGCCTTCGGCGGCAATGCGACGCGCTCGCTCGTGAACGTCTGGCACAGCCCGCTTGATACGGTCTACAAAAAGCAGATCATCGGCGGCCTGACGATCGAGGTCATGGAGCGCCTCAAGCGGCGCAACGCCGTCACCGAACGCGAGAATAGCCCGCACTGGCGATGGGCCTTCAATCCCTACGAGCTGCAGATCGAACTGGATGAGCTGTGCCGCGAAGCCGGCGTCGAGGCGTGGCTGCATACGTCGTTCGTCGCGCCGCATGTGGTCGATGGGCGGCTCGAAGCCGTGATCGTCGAGAGCAAGAGCGGGCGCGGCGCGATCCGCGCCGGCATGTTCGTCGACGCCACCGGCGACGGCGACCTGTGCTACCGCCTCGGGCTGCCGACCTATCCCGCCAATGATGCTCAGCCGTCGACCCTGTGCGCCGTGTTCGACGGCTGGCAGACCCTGGAAGGTTCCGACTACAGGCAACTGCTGCGTGATCACGGGGCCGAGTTCGGCCTGCCGCAGGGCTTCGCCTGGGGGGCGCAGGTCCCCGGGTCGAACCTTTTCATGCTCGCCGGCACGCGCATTTACAACTCCGACTGCTCCGATGCCCGCCAGCTCACAGCCGCTGAGATGGAAGGGCGGCGGCAGGTGCGGGCCATCATGGACATCCTCCGCCGGCACGTGCCCCAGCAGCGGATCGCGCTGGCGGCCATGGCAAGCCGCATCGGCATCCGCCAGACGCGGCATGTCCGCTGTGCCTATCAGCTCACCGAAGACGATGTGCTCAACGGCCGGCGATTCGAGGACGCCATCGCCAACGGCAGTTATCGCGTCGACGTCCATCACCACGACAAGCCGGGCATCACGCTCAAGTATCTCGACGGCACACAGGAATACTGCCGTCCGGGCTATCCCAACGAGGTCTCCCGCTGGCGCGAACCGCGGGAGGTCGATCCCACGTTCTACCAGGTGCCATACCGCTGCCTCGTGCCGGGACATTACGACAACCTGCTGCTGGCTGGCCGTATGCTCGATGCCACGCCCGAGGCGTTCGCAGCCGTCCGTGTGATGGTGAACTGCAATCAGATGGGCGAAGCCGCCGGCGTTGCCTGCTGGCTGGCGCTGCAGGAGGGCGTGTCGGTTTCGAAGCTCGACACGAACAAGCTGCGCAAGACGCTCGCGGCGGGCGGATCGATCATGCTCTGATCGCGCACGCACAGCAGATCCCGATCGACCGCCCATGGCGGGCGCGTCGTGCTTGTGCGCGGGCAATCTCAACCTTTGCCGCCGACCTCTGAACGCGCAACCCTGTGGCATTGCAATCTTTTTGCGCCAAGCGCCGGCCACGACGCGCCGCCGGCGTCCCGTTAGGACCGCGCGGACATTCCTTCTCAACGAGCAATCGAAAGAGCAGCCGCATGTTCACGAAATGGCAGGCGATCTCGGCAGGTGGTGCAGGCTTGGCCAGGCGCCTCGGTATTCGCCAGACGTAGGGATCCGCCTGAATCTGTCGTAACGGGAACAGCAGGAGGAGAGAAAAGGCCGGAGCGGGATTCGAACCCGCGAATAACGGATTTGCAATCCGTCCCCTTAATCCACTTGGGTATCCGGCCGTAAAGTTTGGCTTGTCAACGGATTACGAAGCTCTGCATCGCGTGGCCCTGCGGGGGCCGGCGCGGCAGCTCATAACCCACGTCGAGACGGGATGATACAACGATTGCTGCGCCGTTTCCAGTCCTGGGGCCTGCTTCGCATCGACATCCCTTATCGGAGTGCACGCCGTGCTCCGACTCATCGCTTTCATCGTCATTTTAGCGTTGGTTGTTTCATCGAGCGCGCCGGCTCAACAGAGCCCCGGCCGATGGAGCTGCGTCGGCATCAGACCGGAGCGCGCGACGACAACAATGGATCGATCGTGGTCGCGGTGGCGGCTAACGATCCGCAATCGCGTTAGTCCCGCAGATGGGCTTTGGTGCGCGTGCCCTGATACTCGACGGGGACGTAATCGGGGCTTTCGGCGCCGTTGGTGATAGGCACGAGGCGGAGGATCTTGCCGCTGTTCGGCTTGATCGATTCGCGGCCGGATTTCATCTCCATCTCGCCAAGATCAACGATGTACAGCGCCGCGTTTCGCGGGCCGAACTTGACGTCGATCGGGCGCTCCAGCGCACCGATGGCGTTTCGGCCGAGCCGGCTGGCCGGCAGGCCGCGCGTGTTGTAGATGAAATCGGCGACCTGCTTCCGCTCGACGTCGACGGCGACGATCTTCCGGCCGATCGGTCCGATCAGCGGCCGGCCGCTGGTGGCGAAGGGGGCGCGATCGCCCATCAGGGCGACGATGGCCATGCCCGCGAAGCTCGAGAACGGCCCCTCGCTGGGCACGAAATCGAGCTTCGCCGCCCCGGACAGCGGCGCGAAGACGGCCCGCAGGGCGGTTTCACGGTTGGGACGGACCAAGCCGGTGGCTTCGTGGTCGATCAGGAATGACAGTTCCGGATAGCCGCTGGCGATGATCATCGCCGGATCCGGCTGGTAGCGAGGCTCGGTGATCGGCTCGAGCGATGTCGAGTAGTCCGGCCAGCCGTACCAGCCGCCTTGGACGACGTACAGCAGCGCGTCCGGATCATCCTTCACCGGTCGCGTGCCGCGCAGCTCCATCCCCTGGTTGGTCATGTAGAGGTTGGCAAACTCGTTAAACGCCAGCCCGCGTGGATATCGCACGCCATGCGCTTCCACGCGCAGCCCGCCGCCGCCCAGCGCAACCGAGTAGATCGCGGCAGTCGGCCGGTCAACTGGCGAGCCATGCGCCCGCAGCGACGCCTTACCAAACGGCTGATAGGCGCTGGTCACCGAAATCTCGCTGCCGCCGAACAACCCAGCCCGCGGGTTGGGCGACGTGAAACGCGCCGGCGTCAGGCGATAGTCGACGGCTGGGATATCGCAGAAATCGCGATGGTCCTGCACCCAGCCGATCTCCCAGTTGTCCAGCCCGACCACGCCGCTGTTGGTCGCCGATCCCACCCCAAAGTACAACCGCCCGTTCACCGGGTTCACCGCGAGATCGGTGACACTGTGATCCCCCTGGGCCGGCAGATCGCCGACAATCGTCTCATGGTTGCCTTCATAGTCGAAGGCTGTGATCACGCCGCGCCGCTGGGCGTCGCGGTGCGATACGTAGACCTTGCCTTCCCAAGCCGTCATCCCGCCGATGGGGCCATAGATCTTCAGCCGGTTTTTCAGCAGTGAAAGGCCTTTGGGGGCGGTGTAAATCTCGAACCGCGTGCCGTCCGGCTTGAACCCGAAGATCGCCGGCTCGACACCGCCAATACCCCCCTGGGCGATGATCAGGTTGTCGTTCTCGTCAAACGTGATCGCGGTGGGGGCCGTGAGATTCACGGCAAACAGCTCCAGCTTGTACCCAGGCGGGCACTCCACGATCGACCGGTCGATGATCGTCCGCTGCTCGGGCGCCAGGATGGTCGGACGGGTGGCGCAGCCGCTCAGGAGGGCCATCATCAGCACCACACCCAGCCACGGTTGCAGGAAACTCCTCCACGCCCGGCGTGCTTCAGCAGTCATCCAAACTCTCCGTCGGTAAGTCCGCATTGCAGAGGCATTTGCCCGGTATCGCGGTTCGTATCACGGTAGCCGATTTCGGTGAACCGCACAAGAATCTACACGCTCCGACCGGGCCTGTTGCCGCCAAGCCGCCACACCAGGCCACACCGCAAACCCCAACGTCGTTTGACTGCAACGGCTTGCGGTCTATTGTGTCGGGTAAGCCGACAGACATGAGCAAGACTTTTTATATCATCGACGGCCACGCCCAGATCTTCCGCGCTTACTTCGCGCCTTTCCGCGAACTGACCAGCCCGACAGGCGAACCGACCAAGGCCACGTTCGTCTTTACGCAAATGCTCATCAACCTGATCCTCCAACGCCGCCCAGACTACCTGGCGATGGTGATCGACTCGGGCGATGAGCAGGTCTTCCGCCGCGAGATCTTCCCGGAATACAAAGCCAACCGCACCGCCAAGCCCGACGACTTCGCCCCGCAGGAGGCGCGCATCCTCCAGATCGTCCGCGACGCCGGCGTCCCGATCTTCGAAAAGCCCGGCTTCGAAGCCGACGACCTGATCGCCACGATGACCGACAAGCTCTGTCAGTCGGGATTCGACATCGTGCTTGTCAGCAAGGACAAGGATCTCCGCCAACTCCTCAGCGAATGCGTGCGGATGTACGACGTGCAGTCCGACACCTTCATGGACGTCGCCGCGATGATCGAAAAGTGCGGCTACGGGCCGGACAAAGCCGTCGAGGTGCAGACGCTGATGGGGGACACCGTCGACAACATCCCCGGCATCCCGGGCGTGGGGGAAAAGACGGCTGCCAAGCTGATCAACAAGTACGGCTCGGTCGATGAGGTGCTCAAGCACGTCGATGAGCTGACGCCGAAGATGCGGGAGAACTTCCAGAAGTACGCCGACCAGCTCCCGCTGTCGCGCCAGCTCGTGACGTTGCGACGGGATGTGGAGTTCGACTTCGATCCGGAGTTGTGCGCGTTTCACGGGCTCAATGTCGACAAGGTGCGCCGGCACCTGGAGAGCCTGGGTTTCACCAGCCTGCTCGGTCGGCTGGAACAGATCGCACCGCGACCAGCAGATGCGCCCAGCACCGCACCCGGGCCGATGACAACCGGCGCCGCCGGAACACAGGGAAGCCTGTTTGGCGATATCGAGGCCCTGCCCGATCGCCCGCCCGCCGAAAGCTGCGATGACTGCACCTATACCTGCGTCACCCCTGCGACGTTCGATCAGTTCGTCGCGGAGCTGAAGCGGCAGAAGCGCTTCGCCTTCGACACCGAGACCGACGCGCTTGGCGCGATGAACTCCAGCCTGGTCGGCATCAGCGTGAGCTGGCAGCACAAGACGGGCTATTACATCCCGGTCATGGGCCCAGCCGATGCCGAGGTCGTGCCGCTGGAGCGCGTCGTCGCCGCACTCAAGCCGATCTTTGAAGATCCATCCATCCGCAAGGTCGCCCACAACGCCAAGTACGACATCCTCATGCTCAAGCAGGTGGGCATCGAGGTGCGCGGCCTGGAGATGGATTCGATGATCGCCGCGTTCATCCTCGATGCCGGGCGGATGCAGTACGGCATCGATCGGCTGGCGCTCGATATCCTCAACTTCCGCAAGATCCCGACCGAAGCCCTCATCGGCAAAGGCCGCAAGCAGATCTCGATGAGTCGAGTCGAGCTGGACCGCATCGCCTGCTACGCAGCCGAGGACGCCGATATCGCCCTGCGCCTCGCGGATCATTTCGACAAGCAGTTCGAAGCATTTCCGCGCCTGCGCAAGCTGATGGACGAGCTGGAAACGCCGCTGATCGACGTGCTGGTCGAGATGGAGCACAACGGCATCGCGCTCGACGAACGCATCCTCAAGGAGCAATCCGAGGTGCTCGGCCAGCGCGTCGACGAGCTGCGCGAGCGGATCCAGGCGGAAGCTGGTGTCGAGTTCAATCCCGATTCGCCCAGGCAGCTTGCGGATGTGCTGTTTGAGAAGCTGAACCTGCGTGTCGTCAAGAAGATCAAGACCGGTCGCAGCACCGATGTCGAAGTGCTGGAGAAGCTCGCAGACGAGCATCCCGTGCCGAAGCTGGTGCTTGAGTATCGCCAGCTCGTCAAGCTGAAGAACACGTATCTCGACAATCTCGCGCAGTACAAGAATCCCAGGACCGGCCGCGTTCACACGCACTTCAACCCGACCGGCGCAGCCACCGGCCGGCTGAGCAGCAGCGATCCGAACCTGCAGAATATCCCGATCCGCACGGACGAAGGCCGCCGCATCCGCCTGGCGTTTGTGCCGGGCGATCCGGTCAACAACGTCCTGCTGACGGCGGACTATTCGCAGATCGAGCTGCGCGTGCTGGCGCATTTCACCCAGGAGCCGGCGCTGGTGAAGGCCTTCTCGGAGGACGAGGACATCCACCGCGCCGTCGCGGCGGAGGTGTTCAATGTTCCGCTCGATCAGGTCACGCGTGAGCAGCGCGCCCAGGCCAAGATCATCAACTTTGGGATCATCTACGGCGTCAGCGCCTATGGCCTGGCGCGGCGGATCGAGGGGATGAGCGTGCCGGCGGCGCAGGAGCTGATCGACGCGTACAACCGGCGGTTCCCGTCGATCCAGCAGTTTCTGCAGCAGTGCGTGATGGCGGCTCAGTCGCAGGGGTATGTCGAGACGATCCTGGGCCGACGCCGGCCGGTCAAGGAGATCCACAGCGGTGTGCTCGCCCAGCGCAACGCGGCTGAGCGGATCGCGATCAACAGCGTCGTCCAGGGCTCAGCCGCCGATCTGATCAAGCTCGCCATGCTCAACATCCACCGCAAGCTGAAGGCTGAAAATCACCCCAGCCGAATGCTGCTGCAGGTGCATGACGAACTGGTCTTCGAGACGCCGGAATCCGTCGTCGAATCCGAAGCCGACTTCGTCCGCAGGGAAATGGTGCAGGCCGGCAAGGAACTGGGCCTGACACTCCCGCTGAAGGTGGAGGTCGGCTGGGGGAAGAATTGGCAGGAGGTGAAGTGAGGGAGAGCGATGGAGGGGAAACTAGTGCGACGAAGCGACGGAGGGAGAGAGACGAAGTGATCAGGGCATGCGAGAACCCGCAAGTAACAAGTAACAAATAACAAGTAACGACTATAATCACCCTCGATGACCGACCAAGGCGAGAACCGAATCGAGCTCGAGCCGGTTGAACGGCAGGTGTCGATCGACAGCGGCATCGACCGGCGGCCGCGGATGGAGCAGCCGCTGCCGGTTCGGCTTGTGGCAATCGCGGATGTCACCCTGCCGGCGCTGGTCGGCCAGCAGCCGCAGCTCGATCGGCTTTATGTGGACTTGCTGGAGTTCGCGAAGGGCCCAGCCGACGACCGCATCGTCATTTACCATGCCGACAACGTCGATCTCCGCTTTATCCTTCGCGCCGGCTTGATCGAACGGGCCGACTACCGCCCAGCCATGATCGAGGTCCAGTCGCTTGCGGACGCTGAGCACAAGCTCGTTGATGCCGAGATCGAGTACACGCGCCAGAAGACCATCGCCGTCGGCGAGGAAAGCCTCCTGCTGCAGGACCCAGCCGGCAACTGGATCGAGATCGTCGAGCGGCGGGAGATCCGCTGAGATTCACGCATGCGATATGGCAAGCCTATCATTGGCATCACCGGCGGCATCGGCGCCGGCAAGAGCTTCGTAGCCGACCTGTTCGGCGAGCTGGGCTGCTGTGTCATCAAGTCGGACGACCAGGTCCGCGAAGCATACGAAGATCCCGCCATCATCGAGACTTTGCGGCAGTGGTGGGGCGATGACGTGCTCGGCCCCGACGGCCGAGTGGATCGGCGGTTCATCGCACAAAAGGTGTTTCGGGACGACGAACAGCGGCGTCGGCTGGAACAGCTCTTGCATCCGGTAGTGGCGCGTGAGCGCGACCGGCGGATGCAGCGGGTCGCCAATGATCCGCAAGTTCCTGCATTTGTGTGGGATACGCCATTGCTGTTTGAAACCGGCCTGGACCGGCAGTGTGACGCGGTGGTGTTCGTGGATGCCCCGCTGAAGGTGCGGCAGCAGCGCGTTGCGGCCAGCCGTAACTGGGATCCGCAGGAATTGGAGCGGCGAGAAAATTTGCAGTGGCCACTGGACAGAAAGCGGCAAATATCCGATCATACGATCCGAAACACCGCTGATGCTGCGATCATTCGCAGTCAAGTCCGAGAAGTGCTGTCCCGCATCCTGCTCAAAGTAACGGATCGAGCCAGCCCACAAGGGCCAACCTGAGAGCGGTGTTCTTCGATACTGTTGGGGCCGGTTCGGGTGACTTGAGGAACCGGCTCGATTCCTGCGAAAGAGAGATTTGTTCCCCCTGATTGATCCGGGTATCCAGGCCAACGCGGCTTGGGTCGTGGTAAGGGGCCTTGCAGGCTTTGCCACACCGCGGAGCCTCCGGGGCCGCACTCAGGGATGATAGTGCTTGCTAAGGATTTCCGTCACGGATCGAACCTTTGCCCATGGCGGGCGTTTTAACGGATAGCTTCCCACTTCCAACTGTGTGAGCTGCTTCGAAGGCGGGCGATTTCCGCCCCGATGCTGCTCATCTCAGGACTCGGCGGCTGCTGCTTCTGTGCAGCATCGCAATGCCGGTGGGATGTCCCCAACTGACACACGTTTTTTCACCCCTTTTTTTCTTTGGAGGCTGAGCCAGATGGCTAAGTCCACACCGCGCACGCGACGCTCTCAGCAGTCGCAGGATACCGAACCCCAGAATCAGCAGACGGCGACCGCCGTTGAGACGCCTGAATCCACCAGCCAGGATGTCGGCTCCTTCGATGCTGAGACCAACGCCAAGTACGAGCAGGTCAAGGGCGGAAAGCTCTTCATCAAGGACCTGCAGCAGATGGAGATTGACAAGCTCCACGAGATCGCCCGGGAGGAGAACATCCCCGACTACATCGGGATGAAGAAGCAGGACCTGATCTTCCACATCCTCCGCGCCCGCATCCGCCAGAACGGCCTGATGTACGGCGAAGGCGTCCTTGAGATCCTGCCCGACGGCTTCGGCTTCCTCCGCAGCCCGGAGTTCAATTACATGCCCGGGCCGGATGACATCTACATCTCGCCCTCGCAGATCCGACGTTTCGGCCTGCGCAACGGACATGTTGTCCAGGGCCAGATCCGCCCGCCCAAGGAATCCGAACGCTACTTCGCGCTGCTCCGCGTCGAAGCCATCAACGGTGAGGATCCGGAGAAAATCACCGAGACCAACAACTTCGAGGATCTCACGCCGCTGCACCCCAACCGGCGCATCATCCTCGAGACCGATCCCAAGGAACTCAACATGCGCATCGTCGACCTGGTGACCCCCATCGGGTTCGGCCAGCGCATGCTGATCGTCGCTCCGCCGCGCACCGGCAAGACGGTCCTGCTCCAGAAGATTGCCAACTCGATCAGCAAGAACCATCCGGACGTCATCCTGATCATCCTGCTGATCGACGAGCGCCCGGAAGAAGTGACCGACATGAAGCGTAACACGCAGGCGGAGGTCGTTAGCTCGACGTTCGACGAGCCGACCAGCCGCCACGTGCAGATCGCCGAGATGGTCATCGAGAAGGCCAAGCGCTACGTCGAGTTCGGCAAGGACGTGGTCATCCTGCTCGACTCGATCACGCGTCTGGCCCGCGCTTACAACGCCGAGGTGCCGCACTCGGGCAAGATCCTGTCCGGTGGTGTCGATGCCAACGCCCTGCAGAAGCCAAAGCGCTTCTTCGGCGCCGCCCGCGCCATCGAAGGCGGCGGCAGCCTGACGATCCTCGGCACGGCCCTGGTCGACACCGGCTCGAAGATGGACGAAGTCATCTTCGAAGAGTTCAAGGGCACCGGTAACTCCGAGCTGCACCTGGACCGCCGCCTGGTCGACCGCCGCACCTACCCGGCGATCGACATCAACGCCTCCGGTACCCGCCGCGAAGAACTGCTGCTGGATCCTAAGGAGATGGAGCTGATCTACCGCCTGCGGCGCGTGCTCAGCGACATGAACCCGGTTGAGGCCGTCGAGCTGCTCAAGAGCCGCCTCGAGAAGGTGCCCAGCAACGCGCAGTTCCTGATGTCGATGAACCTCGACTGATCGGCGCCCCGAAAGGGGCCCGCGGATCACCAACAAACCCCGCACGCCGCGCCAACACGCGGCGTGCGGTTTTGCGCGCCCAAAGAGCCCGCACGAACATTCCCGATCATCCGTGCATCCGGCTTGCCGGATGCTTGCCTCACCGTCCTGCGCGCTGTAGAGTGCTGCGGTATCGTCTTCAAGGCAGCGATCGCCCCGCGCGACCAACCTTGCCTGTTAACTCGAGATAGCAGCAATACCTGAAAGGAGCCACCGTGCCTCCCGAATACCGTCGTACCAGCCACCTGTTCACCAGCGAGTCCGTCAGCATGGGCCATCCGGACAAGGTCGCCGACCAGATCAGCGACGCCATCCTCGATGCGCTGCTTAGCGCCGAAGCCGAGCTGGAGGAGAAAGGCCAGGGCTGCGTCGCGGATGTCCGCTGCGCCTGCGAAACGCTCGTGACCACCGGCCAGGTCGTCCTTGCCGGCGAGATTCGCACCAAGGCCCACATCGACTTCGCCCAGGTGGCGCGCGACACGATCAAGGAGATCGGCTACGTCCATCCCGACATCGGCTTCGACTACTCCTGCGGCGTGCTCAGCGCCCTGCATTTGCAGTCGCCGGACATCGGCCGCGGCGTCGACCACGCCCAGGGCCGCAAGGATGAGCAGGAAATGGGCGCCGGCGACCAGGGCCTGATGTTCGGCTATGCCTGCACCGAGACGGATGTGCTCATGCCGCTGCCGATCCACCTGGCGCATCGCATCGTCGAGCGACTGGCAGAGGCCCGCGAGAGCGGCGAGCTGCCGTGGCTCCGCCCCGACGGCAAGAGCCAGGTCACCGTCGAGTACAAGGACGAAAAGCCCGTCCGCGTGCACACCGTGGTTGTCTCCACGCAGCACGACGAAAGCGTCCTGACCGAACCCGGCCCCAACGGCAACTTTCTCGCCTCAGCCAGGCAGCAGATCATCGACAAGGTCATCCGCCCGGTCATCCCGGCGGAATACTGGAACAGCCGCATCGCCTTCCACATCAACCCCACCGGACGGTTCGTCATCGGCGGCCCGCATGGCGACACCGGCCTGACGGGGCGGAAGATCATCGTCGACAGCTACGGCGGCCGCGGCGCGCATGGCGGCGGGGCGTTCAGCGGCAAGGACCCGTCCAAGGTCGACCGCAGCGCCTGCTACATGGCCCGCTACATCGCCAAGAACATCGTGGCTGCCGGCCTGGCGACCAGCGCCGAGGTGCAGCTCGCCTACGCGATCGGCGTGGCTGAGCCGGTGAGTGTCAGCGTCAGCACCGAAGGCACGGCGCGGATCCCTGAGGACAAGATCGCCGAGCTCGTGCGTGAGTACTTCCCGCTCAAGCCCAAGGACATCATCAAGCACCTGAACCTGCTTCAGCCGATCTACAAGCAAACGGCCCGTCACGGCCACTTCGGTCGCATCCCCGGCCCCAACGGCGAGTTCTCGTGGGAGAAGACCGACATGGCCGAGAAGCTGGCCAAGGCCGCCGGCACGACGCCGCTGAAGCTGTAATATCCCGGCCGAGCCGGGCTGTGCCTGCCTTGCCTGGGACATGCAGCATGTTGGCGATGTCCGCATGCGACATGCCACAGGCAAAGCGTGGCACGCGACAAAACTGAGCTGACCATACGACCACCAAGGACGAACTGGCATGGCCAACGAGACCGACTTCCCAACGCGCGGGAAAGTGATCAAGGTTGAAGACGACCGCATCGTCTTCGCCCCCTCGAACACGACCTACGAGCTCGAGCTGGTAACGCCTGCCGGCAGGTATGATGGGCCGGTCAACACGCTGGTGGAGGGTGTCATCCGCGCCGTCGGCCGGAAGATGTACACCGTTCCCTCCGGCGGCGGCTGGATCACGCCCATCCACGGCAACCCGCGTGTCATCCAGGGCCATGTCCACCACATCGACGACCGCTACGTCGTCATCAATGCCGGTGCGAAGGTGCTGGTGAAGTATCCCGAGGGCGATGGGGCGATCAGCCTGTCACACGGCCCGCTGCGCATCGGCAGCATGGTCAACTTCACGCTCCTGCCCGGCTCGACCTTCGAGTTCCTGGGCGTCGCCGTCCTGACCTGACACAGATAGGAACACGGGCACACCGTCGCCAACGCGCATGTAGGGGTGCAGGGCAATGCACCCCGCGCTTGGCAGGGCCGCGGCTGCACGCGCGTCGATCGACGCCCGAGGGCACATTGCCATGCGCCCCTGTAGTATCCCTTCGTCGCTCCGTCGCTTCGGCCTTACGTCGCTTTCGAAGCACCCTTCCGCACCCGGCTGATCCATGCCGCCAGCTCCTGTGGGAAACCGGACCTGAAGTGCAGTTCCTGGCCGGTGATGGGGTGGATGAAGCGGATCTCGGCTGAGTGAAGCACGTGACGTGGCGCGCCGCTGGTGTCTTCCTGCGGGGGCTGGCCCGGTGCGTGCGTGTAGACCTTCTCGCCGCAAAGGCGATGGCCCATTTCGCTCAGATGGATGCGGATCTGATGCGTCCGGCCGGTCTCCAGCCGGCATTCCACGAGCGTGTACGGGCCGATCCGCTCGATCGGCTTGACGTGTGTCACCGCCCGTTGGGCATCGGGCGCATCCTTGCCCAAGGGCGACGATCCGCGCAGGCCGTCGCCGCGATCCCGCACCAGCCAGCTCTCGATCGTCCGCGCCTCATCCAGGTGCCCGTAGACGACCGCGCGATACACGCGGTCGATCGCATGCACCTTGAACTGACGGATCAGCGCCTGCTCAGCCTGCGGCGAGAGGGCAAAGACCATCAAGCCGCTGGTGTCGCGGTCCAGCCGATGCACCGCTCGCACGCGAGGGATTCGCAGCTTCTGCGGCGGCAGGGGAGCCCCGCGCCGCTGCGGACGGCGGCCGCGTTGCAGCGGATGCGCCGGCTTGCGTGGGGGCAGCGGCGCCTGCTGGCGGATCTGCATAGCGATCGCCGGCTGCACCAGCTCATCGAGCGTCGGCAGGCGATCCTTGCGTTCCTTTGGCCAGTTGCGCTCCTCGGCATGGCGGAGCGTCGTCACGCCCGCCGGCTTGTCGATGACGACCAGGTGCGCGTCGCGGTAGACGATACGGATCTGCGACGCCGTCACTGGCGCCGCTCGCGGATGCTCGAAGACGTGCACCACATCTCCCTCGCGCAACCGCCGGCCCTCGTCGACGCACAGGTTGCCGTTGACGTGCACATGACGGCGGGCGATCAGCTTCTTGGCTGATCCCCAGGTCTGCCCCTTGATGGCAGCCTTGATGGCGCCCGCAAGCGACTGGCCGGCGAGCGTCTGGTCGATCCTGATCTTTTGGTCGGGCATTGGGACGGACAGTGTAGGCATAACCGCCCCCAGCCGCGAGTGCCGCTACTGCTGCAGGCCATTTCGCGCTAGGATATGGGTATGACGGACATTGGCAGACTGATCATCTACGCAGGGCTTGTCCTGGTCGTGATTGGCACGCTGGTGTGGGGGTTGGGGCGGCTCGGGTTCCGCGGGCTGCCGGGAGACATCAGCTACCAGTCGGAGTCAGGCAACGTCCGCGTTTATTTCCCGATTGTCACGTGCCTGGTGTTGTCGGTCCTGATGACACTGGCGATGTGGCTGTGGCGCTGGCTGAGCGGGCGGTAGGCTGTGATCTGCCTCACAAGTCATTACAATGCCCCGCGATGAGGCTGGAAACGATCTCCCAAGCCGAGCACGGCCGCGACGAGCAGTTCCTCGAGCAGGCACACCGCTCGCCGTACGATTTTCACAAGCTGAGCGTCAAAGCCGCCGGCGATGAGAAGCTCAAGCTCGCGGTCAGCACGGCCACCACGCGCCAGTGGATCGGCCGGCAGACACGCCTCAAGGAGCTGCCCGATGCCGATGCCCTGCGCACGCTGGCGGGGCGGATCAAGCAGCACACGCTCGACCATCTGGATTACTACCTCGAGCAGCTCCGCGATGCAGTCACCCGTGCCGGCGGACAGATCCACTTCGCCTCCACGGCTGACGACGCGCGTCGCATCATCCTTCAGATCGCCCGCGACAACGCTAGCCGCATCTGCGTGAAGAGCAAGTCGATGGTCAGCGAGGAGATCGAGCTGACGCCCGAGCTCGAGCGCGCAGGCGTCGAAGTATGGGAGACCGACCTGGGCGAGTTCATCGTCCAGGTCTCCGGCGACAAGCCCAGCCACATCGTTCAGCCGATCATCCACAAGGACAAAGCCTCCATCGCCCGGCTCTTTGCCGACTACTTCAAAACGGATTACACCGACGACCCGCAGGCCCTCACACGCCAGGCACGCGTCTTTCTGCGGGACAAGTTCCGTCGCGCGGACCTGGGCATCACCGGCGGCAACTTCATCGTGGCTGAGACCGGCCACGTCTGCATCGTCACCAACGAAGGCAACGGCCGGCTGACTACAGCCATGCCGAAGGTGCTGGTGAGCCTCGTCGGCATGGAAAAGCTCGTGCCGCGGCTGGAGGATCTGGCGGTGCTGCTCAAGCTGCTGGCGCGCAGCTCGACCGGTCAGTCATTGACGGTCTACACCAGCCTCTTCGGCGGCCCGCGCCTGGCGGGGGAGAAGGACGGCCCCGAACAGTTCCATCTGGTCCTGCTCGACAACGGTCGCAGCGAGATTCTCGCCAGCGAATACCGCGAGACGCTCCGCTGCATCCGCTGCGCAGCCTGCCTCAATGCATGCCCGGTCTATCGCAAGATCGGCGGGCATTCGTATGGCAGCGTTTATCCCGGCCCGATCGGCGCGCTGATCACGCCGCTGTTCCAGGGCTTGGGCGACTACAAGGACCTGCCGCAGGCCTCGAGCCTCTGCGGCGCCTGCTACGAAGCCTGCCCGGTCAAGATCGACATCCCGCGGCATCTCGTGAACATGCGGCGCGACATCCACGAGCGCCGCCTCAGCAGCCCGATCGACCGCATGATCTACAAAACATGGGCACGATCGCTGCGCTCGCCGCTGCTGTATCGGTGGATCAGCCGCGTACAGAAGTGGGAGCTTCGCCGCCGCGCGCGTCGCAATGGCGGCTGGATCACGCGCCTCCCGCCGCCGGGCGGTGGGTGGACCGACGTGCGCGACATGCCCGCGCCGGCGCCAAAGACATTCCATGATCTGTGGAAGCAGCGACGACAGGAGGATCAGCCATGACGTCCGCCGACGCCTTCATTACCCGCGTGCGGCAAGCCCTCGGCAGGGACTCGGCAGCCGTCCCGCCGCCTCCGCCGCAGCTCGACGAACGGCTGATCCGTACGCTCGCAGCCGATGAGAATCTCGCGGCCCGCTTCCAGTCACAGGCACAAGCGGCCGGCCTGGAAGTGTCGCGCAGCGAGACGGAGCGCCTGGCCGATCATCTGCTGGCGATGCTGCGGGATGCCGGCTGCAAGTCGGCCGCGCTGCCGCGCTCGACGCTGCTGGACACGCTGCAGATCGCCGATCGCCTGCGCGATGCGGGCATCGACGCGCGCGCCTGGGATCAACTGCAGGCCGACGATCTGTTCGACATCGACGTCGGCATCACCGACTGCTTCGCAGCCATCGCTGAGACCGGCAGCGTCGTGATCAGGGCCAATCCCGACCACGGCCGCGGTTTGTCGCTGGTGCCACCGCTGCATATCGCAATCGTTCAGCCGCGCGACCTCGTCGCGGACCTGCTCGATGCTCTGCGCCGGCTGAAGGAGGTGGGCGTCGGCAGCGGGGCGGTCATCATCACCGGCCCGTCCAAAACCACCGACATCGAGGGCAACCTCGTCATCGGCGTCCACGGGCCGGGGCGCGTGCACACAATTCTCGTCGAGTAGGCGAACATTATCGGCTGTTCGCAAGGTGCCGCGATCGCGCCTTCACGCCGAGCCCATCCGCACCGGCGCGCCCGCAATCGCGATATTATCGGCCACCCAGCCGGGCTGACGCACTCTCACGGCAGATGAGGCCGTTTTGTCGTTGGCGCGGAGGCTTTTTGCACTTGAGCCTCATGGCGCATTGCCTGCATCATAGGGATTGTTGTTCCTGCCGCGCCCGGGGGTGAATTGGTTTGCGGCACACGTGAGACGAGGCACCAAGGAGTAAGCGGTTTTGGCCAACAGGAAGTTTGACGTCATCGGCGCGGAACTCGAGACCCTTGAACGCCGCCAACTGCTGGCTGCCCACATCTGGACGGGAGCAGCCAGTTCGCTGTGGTCCGATCCAGCCAACTGGCAGGGCGGCGCGCCGTCGATCGGCGAAGCCGATCTGCGCATCGAGTTCCCGGCTGGAGCACAACGCTTCAACAGCACCAACGACATCGGCCTGCTGGATCTGTCCGAGCTGGTCATCGGCGCTGGCAGCTACAGCATCTCGGGCAGTCCGCTGCGATTGAGCGGTGGGGTGCAGGTCGATCTGAAAGCCGGCCATCATCGCATCGACAATGACCTGCAGCTCACCGGCAGTGCGCGATTTGATATCACCGGTGCATCGAGCTCCGATGGCCTGACGCTCACGCTCGGCGGCCGCATCAGCGGCTCGGCTGATCTCGTGAAGTATGGCCACAACCTGCGCCTGATCGGCGACAACACCTACACCGGCCAGACGCGCATCGAGGGCGGCGGCATCCGCATCGACGGCAACCAGCCGCAGAGCAACATCATCGTTGAGTCGGGCCTGGTGTCGGGCAGCGGCGTGGTCGGCAGCATCGTCTTCGGCGATTCCTTCGGCTCGCTGGGCGTGCCGGTTCAGCCGAACTCGTCGCTGGTCTTCGAGGGCCTGCCCCATATCACCGGCAATCTCACGCTCACCGAGCACACATACTTCCGCCCGAACCTTGGCGTTCCCGGCGGGACACTGCGCGTGGATGGCACGGTCCAGCTCAATGGCGCGCAGCTCGCGGCTGTGTATGAAACACCGCCGGCGCCGGGGCAGACGTTCATTCTCATCGACAATGCCGGCACGGATCCGATCAACGGCACCTTCGCCGGCCTGGCGGAAGGCGCTGAGTTCATGATCCTCGACCGCCTGGTGAAGATCACCTACTCCGGCGGCGACGGCAATGATGTAGCCGTCACAGTGCAGGGCGAGGAGACGCGCACCGTCGCGATACTCACGCCCTCAGCTACAGTCGTGCTGCCGGGGCAGTCGGTCTTCTTCGATGTGAAGGTCGAGACGACCTTCCCGACGGGCATCACGCCCGGCGGAGTCGTTGCGCTGTTCCAGGACGATGTGAAGATCGCGCAAGCCACGCTCGACGCCAACGGCACGGCGCGCTTCGAGGTCACCAGCCTGCCGCTGCGCGGCAGCTCGCGCTTCCATGTGACCTACAGCGGTCAGCCGGCGCAGAACCTTCTGCCGACCCGCTCCGAAGACCAGCGCGTCCGCGTGATCCTCTCCGGCCAGACCGAGACACAGCTCTACATCGCGCCCCCTTCGGCGTTTGCGGGCGAATCGTCGCTGCTGGTGGCACGCGTGATCGGCTTGGGCATCCCCGAGGGCACGCCGACGGGCAGCGTGACGTTCTTCATCGATGGCGAGCCGATCGCCACGCGCCCGCTCGATGCCGACGGCCGCGCGACGTTCACGACCGCAGCGTTCCCCGTCGGCAATGCGCGCGTCCGCGCGGTCTACAGCGGCGACGGCACGTTCACGCAGAGCGCCGTGGAGTCGTCGCGCCTCACGCGTCTGATCGACGGCCGCTATTTCCCGACCGTCAGCCGGCTGACCGCGACGCCCGCCAGATCCAACATTGGCGAGGCCGTCACGCTGACAGCCGTCATCGAAAAGGCCCCCGGCCGCTTCGATGCGACGCTGAGCGGATTCGTCAGCTTCTATGCCGGCGATGCGCTGCTCGGCAAAGCCGCACTGCGCCCGGATGGCAGGGCGATCCTGGTCGTCAGCGATCTGCCCGTCGGCTCGCACGAGCTGCGGGCGGTGTATGACGGCAATGAGTCGTATGCGTCGAGCGAATCGGTTGCCGTGCCACATGAGGTTGTCGGCGGGCCGCAACTGCAAGCCGTCAGCGGCGCGCGCCTCGCGGCTGTCACCGACATGGACGGCGACGGCAATGCGGATCTCGTCTGGCGAAACGAGTCGACCGGCCAGAACTTCATCCAGTATCTCGACGCGTCAGCCAACGTGACCTTCACGCGTGCGCTGCTGGACATGACGGACTATCGCTGGCGGCTCGAAGGGGCAGCCGATTTCAACGGCGACGGACATGGCGATCTGGTTTGGCGCAACCAGGAGACCGGACGCATTCTCATGTGGAAGATCGTCAACGGCCAGGTCCGCGGAATCATGACGGTGCAGACATCGCCGGTTGCGCCGGGCTGGCGGATCGTCGGCACGGGCGATTTCAACAACGACGGCTTTGCTGATCTGGCGTGGCGCAACGACACGACCGGGCAGGCTGTCGTGTGGAACATGCGTGCCAACGGCGTGCGGAAAGTGCAGGGGCTGGGACCGGTGGCCCGCAACCTGCAGTGGACGCTGGAGACGGTCTTCGACGTCAACAAGGACGGCCGGCCGGACCTGATCTGGCGCAACACGTCCACCGGCGCGGTTGCCGCCTGGCTGATGCGCGGGACGGCGTTTGTGTCGTTCAACCAGCTTGGCCGGATCGCCGGCGACGGCTGGGAGATTGCGGGCGTCAACGACCTCGATCACGACGGCGAAGCCGACATCCTCTTCCGCAACATCACCAGCGGCGAACTGCGGACCTGGACGATCGATCCGGCGAGCGTGGCGTGATCTCCGGGGGGCAAGGGAACCACAGAGACCCGGAGACGCGGAGGAAGTGTGGGGCGGGCGCCGTTGTGGCACGGGCTAACAGACCGCGAGTATTCCATTTATAGAAAAGGGCACGGGCTGGTAGCCCGTGCCACGCTGCTTTCCAAGGATACGCGGGCCAGACGCCCGCGCCACACTGCGCCTCGCGCTCCCTTCGTCTCTTCGTCTCTCCGTCTCTTCCGAAGAACTCACACCTCCATGATCTCCTTCCGCTTATGCTCGAGGATCTCATCGATCTTGCCTTCGTAGGTCTTGGTGAGGTTCTGGACCTCTTCCTTGCCGCGTTCGAGATCGTCTTCGGAGATGTCGCCGGCTTTCTGCTCGGTTTCGAGCTGCTTGTTGGCATCGCGGCGGGCGTTGCGGACGGTGACCTTGGCCTGCTCGGCATGCTGCTTGGCCTGGGTAGCCAATTGCACGCGCCGCTCCTGCGAGAGGGGCGGGAGCGTCAGGCGGACCTGCTTGCCGTCGCTGTGGGGGGTCAGCCCGAGCTTGCTGTCGTTGATGGCCTTTTCGATGGCTTTGACGTCCTGGGGGCTGAAGGGCTTGATCAAAATTTGCGTCGCCTCGGGGACGCTGATCGCCGCGATCGACTTCAGAGGCGTGGGCGTGCCGTAGTACTCGACCTGGAGATTCTCGACCAAAGCCGGGCTGGCCCGGCCGGTGCGGATCCCGCGCAGCTCATGCCGCAGGTGCTCCACGGCTTTGTCCATCTGTTCTTCACACTCAAGCAGGACGTCGTCGACTGGCATAGCTATCCTTCCTCATGAAATCAGCAGGGCAGCATTGTAGCCGACGAGGCGGACAGATGCGACCTGCGCGGCAGGCAGCCGGCGACAGGCAGGACGCAGCGGGGGACGACGGATAATCACGGGGCCGAAACCGCACTGCAATTGTTCCACGTGGAACATTGCGATTGCGGGTTTCGGATTGCGGAATGCGGATCAGGGGGCCAGCCAATGTTCCACGTGGAACATTGCGCGCCCGGGGGGGCGGGGGTAGACAGAAGGGTAGAAAACAGGAGAAACTGGCTGAGGCGGGGGGGGTAGTCTGCAGTCTCCAGCCTGCGGTCGGCAGTCAACAGGCAAGGCTCGAGACATCATCCCTATCCGTCCCCGGTCGCCCATGGCTCCAGGCCGAGGATCCCATCCCGAAATACACAACCGGCAATGCAAATGTTCCACGTGGAACACTCGCTCGGGTGTGCGGATCGCGAC